>JADZCB010000165.1 GCA_020851775.1 Gammaproteobacteria bacterium | reverse complement strand
GCGAGCTTCGGACACAACTCGTTCTTCAAGGGCAATTATCTGTTCCGCACCTGGACCACCGCCGACTCGATCATCGACTACCTGCTGTTCGCACGCGACTATGTCCGCGACTGCGAGCAGCGCTACGGCGTCGCGGCGGTCGAGGAAATCATCGATTCCTGCCACGCGTTGCGCAACTACGGTGTCGACCGCGCGAAGCGCCCGGCGCATCTGTCACCGACTCAGGAACTCGCACGTCAGCGCGTGCGCGAGACGCAGCAGCAGGAAACGCTGAACGATTTATGGCGCACGCTGCCGGCCCGCGACGACTCCCGTGAAGCGCATGCCGAAGACCAGTTTCCGGCCGAGCCGCAGGAGAATCTGCTGTATTTCATCGAGAAGCATGCGCCGCTGCTCGCCCCCTGGCAGCGCGAACTCGTGCGCATCGTGCGCAAGCTCGCGCAGTATTTTTATCCGCAGCGTCAGACGCAGGTGATGAACGAAGGCTGGGCGACGTTCTGGCACTACACGCTGCTGAACCGACTTTACGACGACGGTCGCGTCGACGATGCATTCATGCTCGAGATTCTCACGTCGCATACGAATGTCGTCATGCAGCCAGGCTTCGACCATCCGCGTTACGGAGGGATCAACCCCTACGCGCTCGGGTTCGCGATGATGCGTGACATCCGCCGGATCTGTGAACAGCCGACGGCCGAGGATCGTTACTGGTTCCCGGACCTGGCCGGGACCGACTGGATCGCGGGCCTCGATTTCGCGATGCGCAACTACAAGGACGAGTCCTTCATCGCACAGTACCTGTCGCCGCAGTTGATCCGGGATATGCGCCTGTTCGCCGTCGTCGACGACGATCGCGAGAACACCTACGAAATCGCGGCGATTCACGACGAGGCCGGATATCGCCGGGTGCGCGCGACCCTCGCCGCGCAATACGATCTGGGCAACCGCGAACCGGACATCCAGGTCTGGCGCGTCGACCGTCGCGGCGATCGTTCGTTGACGCTGCGTCATCAGCAGCGCAGTCGGAGGCCGCTGGCAGTGTCTGCCGGCGATGCGCTGCGCCACGTTGCGCGACTGTGGGGCTTCCCGGTCCGGCTCGAGACAGTGCGGCCGGATGGCGGCATCGAGCAGGTGACGGAAGCCCAGCCGGCGCGGTGACGATTAGCAAAGCCTGCCGATGCAGCTCGTGTACGTGAGCCGGCCGCCCGCGGTACCGACACCGGCGCAGCGGCCGCCGTTGTTGCTGTTGTTGCACGGCGTCGGCGGCAACGAACGCGGTCTCGAGCGTTTCGCCGCCGACCTCGACCCGCGCTTTCTCATCCTGAGCCTGCGCGCACCGTTCACCAATACGCCAGATGCGTACCGCTGGTTCGACGTTGAGTTCTCGCCGCAGCGCATCGACATCGATGTCGATGAGGCGGAACACAGCCGCCTCGCTGTGATCCAGTTCATCAACGATGCCGTGATGGGTTTCGGCGCGGACCCGCGGCGCGTCTATCTGCTCGGATTTTCGCAGGGCGCGACGCTGGCATACGGCATCGGCCTGACGGCGCCGTCGAAGCTGCGCGGCATTGTCGGTATCGCCGGCCGCGTACTGCCCGAGATCGCGCCGATCGCAGCGCCAGCGCCGACGCTGCGCCATCTGACGCTGCTGATCCAGCAGGGCGTCAACGATCCGGTGGTACCGCTCGCCCGCGCGCATGCCACCCGCAACCTCTTCGCCGATCTCGGTGTGATGTTCGGGTATCGCGAATACGACGCCGGACACGAAATCACGCCCGACATGATCACCGACGCCTGCGAATTCCTGCGCACACAGATCGATCGTTTCGAACCCTGAGCCGTCACGTCGCGCCTGCCGTGGAAGAAGAGATTGGTCGGAAGCAGCCGACGCGCCGATGCATCGGTGGGCACAAACGCGTCGGAACTGCCCAAGCCAGCCTCCACTCTCGTCTTCTCGGTGTTCTCTGTGGCAAGAGGACTTTTCAGCCGGTGGTTTTAGAATGGGGCCATGCCGGACGTCGTCGATGACACCGCCTGCGGGCCGCTGCGCAAGATCATCCATATCGACATGGATGCGTTCTACGCGTCGGTCGCGCAACGCGACGATCCCGCGCTGCGCGGCCGGCCGGTGATCGTGGCCTGGCACGGCCCGCGGTCGGTCGTCTGTGCCGCCTCGTACGAAGCGCGTCGCTACGGCGTGCGCTCGGCGATGCCGGCGTCGCGCGCCGCGCGGTTGTGTCCGGACGGGATCTTCGTGCCGCCGGATTTCACGCGCTACCGGGCCGTGTCGGCGCAGATTCATGCGATCTTCGAGCGCTACACCGATCTGATCGAACCGCTGTCGCTCGACGAAGCCTATCTCGACGTCACGCGTAACAAGCCCGGCCTGCCGACAGCGACGGCCGTGGCACGCGCGATCAGGGCCGAGATCCACGCGGCGACCGCCTTGACGGCATCGGCCGGAGTCGCGCCGAACAAGTATCTGGCGAAGATTGCCTCCGACTGGCGCAAACCGAACGGCCTGTTCGTCATTCAGCCAGCCGAGGTCGATGCTTTCGTCGCGGTGTTGCCGGTCTCGCGGCTCCCGGGTGTCGGACGCGCGACCGAAGCGCGGCTCGCGACGCTCGGGGCGACGACGGTCGCCGAGTTGCGCGCGTTTGCGCGGGAGGCGCTCGTCGCACGCTTTGGTCGCTACGGCCAACGGCTCCATGAGCTCGCCCGCGGGGTCGACGAACGACCCGTCGTCGCGCATCGGCCCGTGCAATCGATTTCGGCCGAGCAGACTTTCGAGCAGGACCTGTCACCGGCGCAGATCGACGCCGAGCTGCCGGCGCTCGCCGATCAGGTGTGGCGGGCCGCAGCGCATGCCGAGCGTGTCGGCCGCACCGTGGTGCTGAAACTGAAGACGTCCGACTTCCGCCTGCTCTCGCGTCATGTGACGCCGCAGCGGCATCCGCGCAGCGCGGCGGACGTGCTCGATCTGGGACGGCGACTGCTCGCCCGCATGCCGCAGATCCCTGCGGTGCGCTATCGACTCGCGGGACTCGGCCTCGCGAATTTCGTCGACCTCGACGATGCGCGCCAGCCGGCACTGTTCGATCCGGTGGAAGCCTCCACCAGCGCGTCCGTCGCCGGCACGAGTGCAAATGATGGCGAAGCTCGCTGACCGGGTTTCCCCTCAAGCCGCGGTCCGCCCGCGCCGATAGCTACAGTGGGCGGCAACACCCTCCCCTCCTTGTTCGCCGCTCAGCCTCGTGGGCCGGCTCCCCCCGCCGGCCCACTTTTTCTTGTCCCCGGATTTCGGTGTGGATGCGGCGCATCGTAGCCGCACCGGTAGCCGCTGCGCGAATCCGTCCCCCACGCCCGAGCGTCACTCCACCATCGCCGCGTCGTCGACACGCTGGAAGCCGCGCGGCAATTTTCCGCCGCGTTTCGCACGTTCTCCGCGATAAACGTCGAGGTCGCGCGGTTTGAGCGTCAGGTACCGGCTGCCGGCGTCGACGCGCAGGCTGCGGCCCGGCGTGACGATGACGACGGCTTTCAACACTTCCTCGCCGCTCTTGAGCTTCGGTGCCGGGATCTGGATCAGCTTGACGCCGCGGCCGCGCGGCATCTGTGGCAGCTCGTTCGCCTTGAACACGAGAACGTGGCCGGCGCTGGTGACGCAGACGACGTCGTCCTGCGCCGCGTCATCGAGTGGATAGATCCCGAGCGCTCGTCCGCCGTCGCCGACGGTCAGCAGCGACTTGCCGGCCTTGTTCTTCGCAAACAGGTTTTCGAAGCCCGTGCGGAAGCCGTAACCCGCTTCGGACACGACGAGGATCTCCTGTTCCGGGTTGCCGATTGCGATGGCGACGAAGGGCACGCCGTCGGGTGGCGTCAGCCGGCCGGCGAGCGGTTCACCCATGCCGCGCGCCGACGGCAGCGTGTGGGCGCCGAGCGAATAGCTGCGACCATCGGCGCCGAGGAACACGGCCTGCTGGTTGCTCTTGCCGCGCGCCGCGGCCTGGTAGCGATCGCCGCTGCGAAAAGCGAGTTCGCGGGCGTCGATCTCGTGACCTTTCGCCGCACGCACCCAGCCCTTCTCCGACAGCACCACCGTCACCGGCTCGGCGCTGAGCAGATCGGTCTCCGCGATCGCCTGCGCCGCGGCACGTTCGACGAGCTGACTGCGTCGTTCGTCGCCGAACTCGTCGGCGTCGCTTTCGAGTTCCTGGCGGGTCAGCGTCTTCAGCCGGCGCGGCGAGCCGAGGATCTGTTCGATCCGTTTGCGCTCCGCGGCAAGCTCGTCCTGCTCGCCTCGAATCTTC
>JADZCB010000164.1 GCA_020851775.1 Gammaproteobacteria bacterium | reverse complement strand
GCTTCAACGATGATTCGGAGGAATATCGATGGCTGATTACAAATACCTGTTCCGGCCGCTCCCGATCGGAACGAAGGTGCTCAAGAACAGACTCATCATGGGGCCGCACGTATCGAACTACTGGCCCAATCATCTCGCCGACGAGCACACCGTCGCCTATTACGAGGAGCGCGCGGCCGGCGGAGTCGGCATGATCATCATCGGCGCCTCGTCGGTGGACGGGGATGCCGACTACAGCCCGTTCATCCAGTGCGCCACGTGGAGCGACGACTGCATTCCCGGCCTGCGCGCGATCGGTGAGGCGGTGCACCGGCACGACACCTTGCTCCTGAAGCAGCTCGTGCATCCCGGCATCCACCAGTTGCCCGAACACGATCCCCGGCACGTGCCCGGCGTCGCGCCATCGGTGCAGACGGCGGTCGAGGAGCCGTTCTTCCATGCCCGGGCGCTCGAAATCGACGAAATCCACGCGATCGAAGACAAGTTCGCCGATGCTTCGGAGCGCATACAGAAAGCCGGGCTCGACGGTGTCGAGATTCACGGCGCACACGGTTACCTCCTGGGCGCCTTCCTGACCCCGCTGAAGAACCGCCGCGAGGACGAGTACGGCGGGTCGCTCGAAAACCGCATCCGCTTCCTGCTCGCGACGATCGACAAGGTGCGACGACGTGTGGGACCGGACTTCATCGTCGGCGTGCGGCTGTCGACCAGCGACATGGTCGAAGGCGGCATGGAACCGCACGATGTCGCCGAGGTGGTGAAGCTGCTCGAGGCCACCGGTCAGCTCGACTACATCCATTGTTCGATCGGGCTCTACCGCACCATCCACTACATCATTCCGTCACACTACTCGGGGCTCGAGCCCGGATATCAGGCTGAATTCACCGCGCAGGTGAAGGCGGCAGTGCAGAAACTGCCGGTGTTCCTGACGGGCCGCATCAATGATCCGATGCTCGCCGACCGCATGATCGCCGACGGCGTCGCCGATGCCTGCGTGCTGGTTCGCGAACTCATTGCCGAACCGGAGTTCCCGAACAAGGCCAAGCAGGGACGCATCGACGAAATCCGGCCGTGTGCCTACTGGAACCAGGGTTGCGCGGCGCACATCTTCTACGGTCTGCGTGTCGAGTGTCAGATGAACGGGGCGGCCGGCCACGAGCTCGAGTTCGGTCGCAAGCAGTTCAAGCCGGCGGCCAGGCCGAAGCACATCCTCGTCGTCGGCGGCGGGCCGGCGGGACTCGAGTTCTCGCGTATCGCGGCATCGCGGGGTCACCGGATCACGCTGCACGAGCGTGGCACCGAACTCGGCGGTCAGCTCGCGCAGTTCGCGCGGCTGCCGGGTCGCGCGGAAGTGCGCAACTGGCTCGACTGGCTCGTGCGACAGGTCGACGGCAAGCCGGGTGTCGACGTGAAGCTCGGCGCCGAAATCCGCGCCGACAACCTCGCGGCGGTGCTGGCCGGAGCAGAGTTCGACGAAGTCGTCGTCGCCAGCGGCGCGCGCGCGGCCGCCGACGGCCGCTCGTCGGTCACCATTCAGCCGCTGCCCGGGCATGAACAGGCACACGTGCTGACGTACGAGGATTTCCTGTGCGGCGGCGGCGTGCCGGCCGCAGTCGGCAAGCGGGTCGTGATCGTCGACGAACTGGCGGATCGCATTGCGCCGGGGCTCGCGGAAATGCTCGTCGCCGCCAAGCGCGAGGTCGAGATCATCACGCGCTGGCCGAGCGTCGGCCATGAGCAGCTCTTCAAATGGCTCGAGATGCCATTCGTCGTCGAGAACCTCGACAATCTCGGTGTCCGCTGCACGCCGAACACGTGGCTGAAGACGATCGGTCAGGGCACGGCGACGGCGTTCAACATCTATTCCGGCCGTGAGTGGGAGGTCGAGGCGGACACCGTCGTGCTCGTTACGATGAAATACTCGAACAACGAGATCCTCCAGTCTCTGAAAGCAGGCAGCAAGGTGCCGGTGCACAGCCTCGGTGATGCGATCGCACCGCGCCAGGTGGCCGACGCGGTCGCCGACGCGACGCGCCTCGCCCACAGCCTCTGAGCCTGCCGGGTCCGGACACAGCGCCGTATGGATGACGCAGCACTGTGGGTGTATCTCGACGATGAAGGGGGCCGCCAGGCGGATCTGCCGCTGCGGCTGATTGCCGAAGGGCAGCGTCTCGCCCAGGCCACCGGGTGGCGCTGCTGCGGCATCGTGCGCCATCCGGCGGTCGCCGCGCGCCTGCAGGCCGGCGGCCGTGGTTTCGAGCTCGACGGGTTGTTCGCGCTCGGTGCGGATCCCGAATGCCCGGATGCGGCGATCGCAGTCGTCGCAGAGCGTCTCGCGGCCTGTGTGGCCGCTGCGCCGGATCTGCGGGTGCTGGTGTTGCCCGGGACTACCGTCGGTGCCGATCTCGCGGCGCGCGTCGCGGCGCGGCTCGGGCGTCCGCTGCTGAGCCAGTGTGTCGATCTCGAATGGTCCGGGCAGCGGCTGATCGGGCGCCGTGCCGTCTGCAGCGGGCGCGCCCACCAGATGGTCAGCCCGACTGTCGATCCGCCATGGGTGGTAACGCTCGATCCGCAGGTGCTGGAGGCGCCGGCGGCGCCGGCGCCGCATGCGCGGGTGGCGACTCTGGCGACCGGTGCCGATGCCGCGCCGATGACGGCAGTCGCCCGGGTGTGGCGTATCCCCGCCGCTGAACTCGGCGTGCTCGATGCGCAAGTCGTGCTGTCGGTCGGACGCGGCGTGGCGGCCGACGCGTTGGCGCAGGTCCACGAACTCGCCGCGCTGCTGCACGCTGCCGTCGGCGGCTCGCGCGAAGCGGTGTTCGGCGGGCTCGTTCAGCGCGAGCGTCAGGTCGGCGCGTCGGGCAAATGGATCGCGCCTCGCGTCTATGTCGCGCTCGGGATCTCGGGCTCCACGTACCACCTGATGGGGATCCGCGAAGCACGCCACGTGGTGGCCATCAACACCGATCCGACCGCGCCGATCATGGCACGCGCCGAAGTCGGCATCGTCGCCGACGTGGCGACGCTGGTGCCGGCGCTGGTGCAGGCGGCCCGTCCCGCCGCCGTGACGGAGATCTGAACACATGCACATCGTCGTCTGTCTCAAGCCCGCGGTGCCGGCCGCGGCGATCACCTATGACCCGCGCAGCGGCGCGCCGCTGCGGCCGGTCGAGCGGGTGACGAGTCTGCGCGACGCCGTCGCCCTGCAGATGGCCTTCGATCTGCAATGCGTTCCCGGCACCTCCGTCACGGCGCTGGCGATTGCCGACGAGCGGGCCGATCCGCTGCTGCGGCGGGCCTTGTGTGCCGGTGCGACGCGCGCGATCAGGGTGTGGGACGCGGATGGCGGCAGCGCGCTCGACACCTGGTCGGCCGCGCGGGTCGCAGGCGCGGCACTCGGCGTGCTCGACGCCGATCTCGTGCTGTGCGGGTCGCAGAGTGACGATCTCGGCGATGGCTATTTCCCGGCGGCGCTCGCCGCGGGTGCCGGTTGCGAACTGTTCGTGCGGGCGCTGTCCGTGGTCGTCGGCGACCACGGCGTCGAGGCGGTACAGAAGATCGAGGGCGGTTGGCGCGTCGGCTCGACGCTGCGTTTGCCGGCCGTCGTCGCAGTCGAGCCCGAAGCGACGCGCCTGCGCCATCACGCGGTGCTCGGGCGTGTCTATCGCGCCGGGCTGGCGCGCGCGGTGGAAGTGTGGGGCGCCGCCGATGTCGGTCTCGCCGTGTGGCCGGCGCCACTGCTCGAGGAAATCGAACTGGCGCTGCCGCGCGCCCGCACCCGCGCCGCGCCGGCCGCTGCCGCCAAGCTGTCGGCCAAGGATCGCCTGAAGCGCAAGAAGGCCCCCGTTGCCGAAGAAGCGGCCCCGGTCGCGTGGGACGGCCCGCCCGACGTCGTCGCGCGGCAGCTCCTCGAACGCATCGCGCAGTGGCTGCAATGACGCGCGTATCCACACATTGGCGGATCGGGTGCGTCTGCGCGTTCGTCGCGATTACGGCGCTGTTCGCGGTGCCGCGTCTCCTCAGTGGCATGACGATGGTCGACGGCGGCTGGCGGGTCGCGTTCTTCGTCTATGCGGGCGTGGCGTCGACGCTGTTCGTCGTCGGGATGGGCCGGCGCCTGTGGGTCTGGACCTCCGGCCTGCGCGACGCGCAGCCGACGACGCTCACGCAGGCGCTGCGCCGGCTGCTCAGGATCGTGCTCGCTCAGCGCCGCGTGTTGCGCCGCCGGGTCGTCGGCACCGTGCACGCGCTGATGTTCTGGAGCTTCGTCGTGCTGTTCGTCGTCTTCTCGCTGTCGGCATTCGGCCTGCCGACGGGCGATCTCTGGCGCGTTGCCTCGAGCGTACTCTACGCGGCGGTGGCCCTCGGCGGTCTGTTCTTCGCCGCCCGGATCGCCTTCGTCACGCGACGGCGCCGCGGTCTCGGTGCGGCGGAGACGGCATCGCGGTTGGTCGCGCCCCTGCTGCTCGCCGCCATCGGGATTTCGTTCTTCCAGTCGACGCGCTCCGACGCCGCGATGTTCGTACATCTCGCGAGCGTGATGACTTTCTTCGCGTTGATCCCGTATTCGCGGCTGCTGCATATCGTCGCGGTCCCGCTGTGGAATCTTGTCCGCCCCGATCGCCGGCTCGCGTTGCGACTGCCGTTCGACCTGTCGCGCATGTCCGAGCAGGAGATCGCCGCGCGCGATCTGCCGCTCGGGCCGCGTCACCGCGACGAGTTTCCGCTGCGTGCGCTGCTCGGCTTCGATGCCTGCACCCAGTGCGGGCGTTGCGAGGACGTGTGTCCGGCCCATGGCACCGGGGATGCCTTTTCACCGACCGAGGTGATGAAGCATTTGCAGCGGGCGAACGCGCCGACGGCGGCGGCGCGGGCACCGGGGGCGATCGCCCGCGACGCGCAGGTCGACGCGTGCACGACGTGTGGTCACTGCGAGGAGGCTTGTCCGGTCGGGCTCGACCCGCTGTCCGCCGTCGTCGATCTGCGGCGCAGTGCCGCGTACGAGGGGGAGTTCGAACCCGGGCACGGCGCGGCATTGCGCCGGCTCGCGGCGACCGGCCGGCCGTGGGACGCCGAACAGGCGCCACCGGTCGAATTGACGCCATCGGTGCCGTGGGTGCGGAGTGCCGGCGAGCCGCCGGCCGAACTCGTGTACTGGACCGGCTGCGCCGGGCGTCACGATCCGGCGGGTCAGCGCATTGCGGCGACGATCGCCGGCCTGCTCGATCGCGCCGGCATGCGCTGGACGACGCCGGGCGCCGCCGCCTCGTGCACCGGCGATCCCGCACGCCGCATGGGCGACGAGGGCCTGTTCCAGCAGCTCGCGCTACACAACATCGGTGTGCTGCGCGAGTCGGGCTGCCGACGCATCCTCGTCAACTGCGCGCATTGCTTCAACGCGCTCGCGAAGGAATATCCGGCGTTCGGTGCCGAGTTCGACGTCATCCACCACAGCGAGCTGTTGCAGCGTCTGCTGGCGGAAGGCCGCTTCGGTGACGTGCAGGCGTTGCCGGCCACCGTCGCCTTCCACGACCCGTGCTATCTCGGTCGCCACAACGGGCGTTACGACGCGCCGCGCGCGGTGCTCGATGGTATCGCCGGCCTCACCCGCATCGAGCTCGGCGAGGCGCGTGAGCGCAGCCGCTGTTGTGGCGCAGGCGGTGCCCGCTTGTGGCGCGAAGCGGAACCGGGCGCCGCGATGGCGACGCGGCGCGCCGGCCAGGCGGCGGAGACGGCGGCGGACACGCTCGTCACCGGCTGTCCGTTCTGCCTGACGATGCTCGAGGACCCGGCGGCGAAGCAGGGCTTGCGCGCGCAGGACATCGCCGAGGTCATCGCCGCCGCCGTGCGTTCCTGAGATCCGGCGAGCGGGGTGCGTCAGGGAAAGACGATGCTCAAGCCTTCGGCGATCAGCGCGGGGTGTGACGCACCGTCGATCTCGATCGTGTTTTCGAAGGTGAGCCGGACCCCCCCATCCTTCACATCGTCGGCCGCCAGCAGTTTCTGCCGCAACCGCACGCGTGAATCGACCGCCACCGGCGCCGTGAAGCGCACCTTGTTGAGGCCGTAGTTCAAGCCGCGGCTGCGCTGCTCGATTTTCCAGATCGTCTGGCTCAGGCGCGGGACCAGCGACAGCGTCAGGAAGCCGTGGGCGATCGTCTTGCCATTCGGCATCTCGGTCTTGGCGCGGGCGACGTCGACGTGGATCCACTGGTGATCACCGGTCGCCTCGGCGAACTTGTCGATCGTCGCCTGATCGATGGTCACCCAGTCGGAAACCCCGAACTCCTCTCCGATGTGCTGTTTCATGTCCTGCGGTGTGGCGATGCTGCGCATGGTGTCCCCTGTCTCCGATCGTTGCTGGGCAGGCGCGGATTGTAACGGGCGGGCAACGGGCCGGCATCTGTCGACGACGACACGGTGCCGATCACAATTGCGCGTATTCGCGCCGGACGAGCTCGGGTGGATAGAGCCGCTCGAGACGGCGCACCGTGAAATGCCCGCGGCTCATGTCCTGGAAGTGATCGATGAACAGCAGGTTGACCATCGCGCCGGCCGCGGCGCCGACGACGGGCACGGCCTGCGCCGCGACCTTTTCCGATACCTGCAGCTTGAAGCGCGCAGCGATGAGCCCAATCAGGCGCACCAGCGCCGGCGCGCCGTCGCCGGCCGCCTTGTGTGTCGCGAGATGGCGGGCCGCATCGGACACCGCCTGCGCGAGCGAGGCGCGCACCGCGAAATAGCCGGTCTCAGTGGCGTCGTCACTGGCGCTGGTGCCACCGAACGCAAACACTTCGAGGCAGGCGAGCCGCGTCTCGAGCGCCTGCGGCGACTCGCCGTTCGCACGCGCGATGTCGGCGATCGAGCGGCAGATGATCGTCGTCGACAGTGGCAGCTCGACGACCAGGGCGGGCAGGCCGAACGCGCCGCCGGCGGCGCCGGTGAGCGCCGCCACGGCCTTGTGCCAGCGCGGCGCGGCCGCCGGCGCGACGAGCGGGGCGGTGTCGCGCATCGTCAGTACCGCGCCGTTCATCGCTGCCATCAGCGCGTCGCGGGTCACCTCGCCGATCCGGTCGCTCCAGGTCTTCGGCAGCAGTTCGAAGCCGCGCTCGATCGGCTTGCCGAGCACCTGCGTGATCTTCACGGCGAGCCCGGGATGCTCCAGCGTGTCCTTGGCGGCTTTCAGTTCGGCGAGATGCTGCGGCGTCATCCGGTAATCACGCGGTGGGCGGAACCGGGAGGATTTTCACACAACGAAGAGGCCGCGAGCGAAAACTCCGGCTGTCGTCTGACACGCCGCGTTTTGCCACCGAGAGCCCCGAGAACACCGTGCACGCTGGATTCGGTGCTCCCGGCGGCGGCAGCGCACTCGCTCGACGTACCGGCCGGCCGCTGGCGCTGCGCTATCATGCGCCGATGTCCCGTTACCGTCCCGCGCGTCCACCGGCCTCGCCGTATATCACCGCCGCCGGTTATCGGGATCTCGAAATTGAACTGAAAGGGCTGTGGGAACGGCGGGCCGATGTCGTCAGACACCTCGCT
>JADZCB010000163.1 GCA_020851775.1 Gammaproteobacteria bacterium | reverse complement strand
TGTCGATCACCTCGCGACCGAACTCGCGGATCATTTCCCGCGCGTCGGTGCCGCAGACGTTCAGCGCGATGTTGGTGACGCCGGCCGCTTCGAGTTCGCGGATGCGGTCGATGATTTCGGGTCCCGAGCCCGTCAGGGTACCGGCCTTGATCAATTCCGGCGTCAGGTAGGCGCGCTCACCCTCGCGCAGGAAAATGAGATGGCCGAGGTGCATCTCCTGGAAGCGGCGGTCCATCGGCGTCTTCATCCGCATGATGACCTCGTCGTAATAGCGCCTGGCCTGCGCCGCGACGCCCGGTGGTGCGAACGGACCGACCGCTATCTGCTCGGGATCCCAGTTCGTGTGCAGCAACAACAGCGCCATCGGTCCGACCTGTTGCGCCACGCGATCCGACAGCACCGACTCGCCCGGCCTCAGCACGCAGGCCGACGTCAGATTCGTGCAGTAGACGTCCGGCAGCGCGCGGCCGGCGGCGCTCGCGGCCGCCTTGATCTGCCGGATGCCCTCTGCGATGTAGCCGGGGTCGAGCCCGATCGTGACCCAGCCGTCGGCGAGTTCGCCCGTCATCTGGATCGCCTTCGGTCCGTTCGACGCCATGTGGATCGGCACGGGATCCACGACATTGATGTAGCCGCGATCCGGGTGGAGGAAGCGGATATGGCGCTCGCGGTTGCCTTCGCGATAGCACGCTTCCTTGCCGACGAGCAGATCCCGGATGACCTCGACGTGCTCACGCAGCGTCTTCAGGCTGATCGGCGGCATGCCCATGACGTTGCGGCCGGTGAAGCCGGTGCCGACCCCGAGGATCACGCGTCCGGGGGCGAGTTCGTTGATCGTCGCGATCGAATGCGCGGTAACGGGCGCGATGCGGTTGCCGAGGATCGACACCAGCGTGCCGAGCTTGAGCGTGCGCGTGTGGTGCGCGACGAGCGCCATGCTGGCGTAGACGTCGCTGTAGCACATCTGCGAGTCGTAGAACCAGGCGTGCGAGAAGCCGTAATCCTCGGCCATCTTCGCGTCCTCCCACGAGCGGATATAGGAGGGAAAACTCAGACCGAAATCCATGCGATAACCCCTGTTCAAGAAATCTTCGAGCGCGGACTGTGGGCCGCGGCGAGCGGTGCTGTCAAACGGAAATATGCCCAGAATCGGGGCTGTTCGCTGGGTGCATGACGGGCTAGGCTGATTCCCGCCGGCAGCCCCGTCGCCCCGGCATGTCACTCGCAGCACTCGACCCGCAGAAGCAATGACCGGGCTGCCGTGCGCGAGCGGATCCATGGCACCCGGCGGCGTGGGCTGCGCGGTGCGCAACCGTTCTGGAGCCCGTGATGGACAACCGCCTCGATCGTCGTCGCATTCCGCGCCAGCCGCGGCGCGAAACCTTGTTCGCTCAGGTCGCGATCACCGCAGCGCACGGCACACGGCGTACCGTGCGCTGTCTGTCCGCCGATCTGTCGGGCAGCGGTGTGCGCGTGCAGATGGAGGAGGGCATCTCGGTCGGCACGGTCGTCGACCTGTGGGTGCGGCTCGCCGCCGTCGGTCGCAATTTCCTGCTGCGGGGGCGCGTACGCTGGTACGACGCCGCGCGGCGTGAAGCGGGGATCGCGGTCGTCTTCGCCGAAGGGACGGACTACTGGGAGTGGCAGGCTACCGCGCTCGAATAGCACCTCGCTCGTCCGGGCAGACGCGCGCGGATCGCGCCGCCGTGCGCCCCGATCCCGTACACTGATGCCATTCCCCGCGACCTCGCGGCTGCGTGCCGTGACGTTGCCGAGTGTCCGCCCGCGCCGCTAGAATGTTCCATACGCTACCGTATGGAGTAGCGCCCAGATCGAGCCGAATGCCTCCGGAGTCCCATGACTGACATCGCCCGTGATTTTTCGACCGGCCCTGAACTGAACCTCGGAATCGACGGTTACACCTACGCCGATCTCTACGATCCGCTCGCTCTCGCGCGGCTCGACTGCGTTTTCGACACCTGGCTCGCCGACGAGGCACCGGGCGTCTCGGCCCGCTTCCGGGCCTATCGCACATGCATCGGCGACGGCATGACGCCGGAAGACGTGTCCGGCGTGCTGACCGACGCGGCGCCGTTTCTCGGCCGCTTCATCGCGCGGCTGTTCGGCATCGAGCAGGCATGGGACGCGGTGCGCGCGGACATTCGCGACGAGGACGAAACGATTTTCCGCTGGCGCATCGAGGTGCTCGCCGGCCTCGCCAAGCGCTACAAGGGTGTCGACCCGGCAACTTTCGACTTCGCGCGACTCGCCGCGCAGGTCGCCGCATTGCGCGGCGCCGTGCGCGACGGCGCGCGTCTGCCGCACGACGACGAATACCTGACCGCGCGCGCCGGTCTCGTCGCCGCCGGCCTGACGACTCCGCCGGCCGGCTTCCGTGACGCCGCGGTGTCCGCGTTCCCCGGCGTGACCGGCGACGCCGCGTTGCTGCAGGCGGCCGACACGGCGCTCACGCAGTGGGCGCACCTGGTGAAGACCGATGCGTCGCGCGATCCGCGCGCGGCCGGCTGGGTGCTGCTCAAGGATCCGGCGAAGACCGACGTCGATCATCTCGTCCACTACCGTGAGCACGAGCGGCCCGGCTTCAAGACCTGGATGGCACCGGTGCACGACATGCGCCGTCGCGACGGCTTCAAGCTGACCGATCGCCGCATGAATCAGCGTCACGTACTCTACGAGGTCGATCACTGCATCTACTGCCACGATCGCGACGCGGACTCGTGTTCGAAGGGCATGCGCCAGAAGAAAGGCGGCGAAGGCTTCAAGGTCAATGCCCTCGGCGTCACCGCGACGGGCTGTCCGCTCGGCGAAAAGATTTCCGAGATGCACGTCGTCAAACGCCAGGGCGACAACATCGGTGCGCTCGCGCTCATCGCGATCGACAACCCGATGTGTCCGGGCACCGGCCATCGCATCTGCAACGATTGCATGAAGGGCTGCATTTACCAGAAGACCGAGCCAGTCAACATCCCGCAGATCGAGACCAACGTGCTGACCGACGTGCTCGATCTGCCGTGGGGCTTCGAAATCTACGGTCTGCTGACACGCTGGAACCCACTGAACGTCAAGCGCCCGTATGCGCTGCCGTACGGAGGACGCAAGGTGCTCGTCGTCGGCATGGGGCCGGCCGGCTACACGCTCGCGCACTATCTCTTGAACGAAGGCTTCGGCGTCGTCGGCATCGACGCGCTGAAGCTCGAGCCGCTGCCGACGACGCTGACCGGCTCGCCGAGCGTGGCGCCGCAGCCGATCCGTGACTTCAAACAGCTCTACGACGAACTCGACCGCCGCACCGTCAACGGTTTCGGCGGCGTCGCCGAGTACGGCATCACGGTGCGCTGGGACAAGAACTTCCTGAAGGTCATCTACCTGACGCTGCTGCGCCGCCAGGCCTTCCGTGTCTATGGCGGCGTGCGTTTCGGCGGCACGCTGACGCTCGAAGACGCCTGGGATCTCGGCTTTGATCACGTCGCGCTGGCGACGGGTGCCGGCAAGCCGTCGGTCATCGGGCTCAAGAACAACCTCGTGCGCGGCGTGCGCAAGGCGTCGGATTTCCTGATGGCGCTGCAGCTCACCGGTGCAGCGAAGGACGACTCGCTCGCGAACCTGCAGGTGCGCCTGCCGGCCGGCGTGATCGGCGGCGGGCTGACCGCGATCGACACCACCACCGAGCTGATGGCGTACTACCCGAAGCAGGTCGAGAAAACGCTGAAGCGCTACGAGGCGCTGAGCGCCGGGCTCGGTGAAGACGCCGTGCGTGCGCGCTTCGATGACGAAGAGCGCGGCGTGCTCGATGAATTCCTCGCTCACGGCCGCGCGGTCCGCGCCGAGCGCGAGCGAGCCGCGGCGGCGGGTGAGGAGCCCGATTTCTCGCCGCTCGTGCGGTCGTGGGGCGGCGTCACGCTGTTCTATCGCAAGACCATCAACGACTCGCCCGCCTACCGCCAGAACCACGAGGAGATCAACGAGGCGCTGCGCGAAGGCATCGAGATCACCGGCGGCATGAATCCGCTCGAGGCACTCACCGATGAGCGCGGTGCGCTGCGCGCGGTGATCTTCGAGCACGTGACGACCGAAGGGGGCAAGGAGAAGCTCGAAATCCCGCTGCGCGGACTGTTCATCGCCGCGGGCACTTCGCCGAACACGATTTACGAAGCGGAGAACCCTGGCACCTTCACGCTCGATGGCAAATTCTTCGCGCGCTTCGAGCCCGACGCGACAGCCGCATCCGCGCATTTCACCTCGCACCTGGGCGACGGGGAACCGAAGATTTCGGTACCGGCGCCGTTCACGTCCTATGCGCACGACGGCCGCTACGTGACCTTCTACGGCGACAACCACCCGGTCTACGCCGGCAACGTCGTGAAGGCGATGGCGAGCGCGAAGGACGGCTATCCGTACGTCGCGAACCTGTTCGCCGCCGAGCGTGCGGCATTGCAGGCCGAAGAACAGGGCGCGCGCGATACCGCGCTCGTGCAGTTCTTCGCCGGCCTCGACGACCGCCTGATTGCGCGCGTCGTCGAAGTCAACCGCCTGACGCCGACCATCATCGAAGTCATCGCGCGCGCGCCGTATGCCGCGCGTCGTTTCGAGCCGGGGCAGTTCTATCGCGTGCAGAATCTCGAGGCCTTCGCGGCGACCGCCGGCGACACGCGGCTCGCCACCGAAGGCCTCGCGCTCACCGGCGCCTGGGTCGACAAGGAGCAAGGGCTTGTGTCGTTGATCGCGCTCGAGATGGGGACTTCGTCGCGCCTGCTGCAACGTCTGCAGCCGGGCGAGCGCATCGTCGTGATGGGCGTCACGGGCGCACCGACGCACATCCCGCAGAACTCCACCGTGGCGCTCGTCGGCGGTGGGCTCGGCAACGCGGTGCTGTTCTCGATCGGCAAGGCGATGCGCGCGGCCGGCAACAAGGTCGTGTACTTCGCCGGCTACAAGAAGCCCGTCGACGTCTTCAAGGTCGACGATATCGAGGCGGCGGCCGATGTCGTCGTCTGGTCGGTCGATCCAGGCCCGGGTGTCGAACCGATTCCGGCGCGCCGTCCGCAGGACCACAGCTATGTCGGCAACGTGCTGGAGACGATGGTCGCCTACGCGAGCGGCAAGCTCGGCACCGCGGCGATTTCGCTGGCCGATGCCGAAGAGCTGATCGTGATCGGCTCCGACGCGATGATGGCGGCGGTCAAGCGTGCGCGTTCGGGCGTGCTCGCGCCGTATCTCAAGCCCGAGCACCG
>JADZCB010000162.1 GCA_020851775.1 Gammaproteobacteria bacterium | reverse complement strand
GTTCACGGCGCAGAGGTCGAGTTCGGGATCGCCGAGCACACGGCGCACCTGCTCCTCGACGGCCGTCAGGCTCACCATCTCGCCGCCGAGTTTCGCGAAGCGTGAATAGCGATCGACGATCGTCAGGAAACCGTCTTCGTCGAGATGGCCCTTGTCGCCGGTCTTGTACCAGCGGGTGCCGTCGCGTTCGACGATCGCCTGCGCGGTGCGCGCGGGATCGCCGAGATAGCCGAGCATCACCTGCGTGCCGCCGATCAGGATCAGGCCGTCTTCACCGGTCGGCAGTTCGTCCAGCGTGTTCGGGTCGACGATACGGAAGCTCGAACCCGGCAGCGGCATGCCGACGGTGCCGGGCTTGTTGTTCTCCTGGATCTTCCAGAACGTCGTGTCGAGCCGGTCGGGCAGATTCGCGCTGGCGACCGGCGTCGTCTCGGTCGCGCCGTAGCCTTCGTAGATCTCTTTCGCGAACTTGATCTTGAACGCCTCGCGGACATCGCTCGCAAGCTTCTCGGCACCGGCGACGACGATGCGCAGCGACTCGAACATCAGGTGGTGCACGCGCGTGTTCTTCGCATACAGCCGCAGGAAGGTCGAGGTGCCGAAGAGGATCGTGCCGCGGTACTCGGCGACGGCCTTGCCGATCGCAACGGCATCGGTCGGATCCGGATGGCAGATCGTCGGGATACCCTCCACGAGCGGCATCAGCGTCGCCGCCGTCAGGCCGAACGCATGGAAAATCGGCAGCGTCGCCATCAGGACGTCGTTGTCCTCGGTGTTGAGCACGTCCGAGATCTGCTTGATGTTCGCCATGATGTTGCGATGGGACAGCATGACGCCCTTCGGCACGCCCTCACTGCCGCTCGAAAACAGGATCGCGGCCGGGCTCTCGAGCGGCACGCGCTTCATGTAGACAGCCTTCAGCAGCCAGCCCGGCAGCACGACGGCCTGCACCAGCGTCGCGACACGGCGAGCCTGCGAGATCTGCGGCTGAAAGTCCTCGAGCGGATGAAGCGTGGTGCCGGCGACGAGCGCTCGGCCGTCGATGCCGCGCTGCGCGAGGCGTTCGAGGAAGCGGTTGGAGGTGAACACGGTGCGGATGCCGGCGATGTCGATCGCCGCCTGCGTGGCCGCGACACTCGCGGTGTAGTTCAGGTTGACGACCGTCTTGCCGCACATCAGCGCCGCGAGATTCGCGATCGCGCCGCCGTTGCTCGTCGGCAGCAGGAGCCCGACGTTCTGCTCGCGGCAGTGGCGGCGAACGAGGCGCGCAATCAGGATCACGCCGGTGATGAAACGCCAGCCCGAGAGTCCGCCGCTGACGGTGTCGGCGATGACCATGTCGCCGCCCATGCGCTTGGCCGTGGTGAGCCACGCACTGGGGATGACGTCGAGCCGCCTGGTGTAGCGCTCCCACGCCTCGATCGAGAGATCGAACACGCGCCGTTTCACCTGCTCGGCCGGCAGCGTCAGCGGTTGCGGTACGCCAAAGGCGCAAATGATCGTGCGCCGGATCCCACCGCGCCGCAGCGTGCGCAGTCGCGCGCTCGAGCGCGAGAACGTGCTGCCCCACAGGCCGCGCAGGTAGAACGGCACGATCACGCCGCTCGCCTCGCGCACCGCGGCTTCATAGCCGCGCTTGAATTCGCCGAGGTGCCCGCTGCGGCTGATCGCGCCTTCGGGAAAGATGCCGACGACTTCGCCGGCATTCAGCGCCGTGCGTACTTCGGTCAGCGCGTCCCGGCTCGCGCCGGTGCCGATCGGGATGACCCCGAAGGAGTCGAGAAAGCGCTTCAGATACCAGCGCTCGTAGATCGCGCGTTCCATCACGAAGCGGATCGGGCGCGGCGAGGCGATCTGCAGCACGGCCCAGTCGATCCACGACACGTGGTTGCCGAGAAGCAGCACACCGCCCTGCTGCGGGATCCGATCGAAGCCGATCACTTCGATGCGGTAACGCTGCGTGATGACGAGGCTCGCGATGATGCGCACCAGTGCGTGCGGCAGCTTGTAGATGGTGAACAGCGCGCCACCGAAGGCGACGACGAGCAAGGCCAGGAAGAGCCCGCGGCTCGCGATGCCGTACAGCGCCAGCAGCACCGTGAGGGCGAGGAAACCGAGCATCACGAGGGTCTGCACGAAATTGTTCGCCGCCAGGATCCGGCCGCGCTCGTGCTCGCCGGCGTTGTACTGGATCAGCGCGTTCAACGGTGTCACGAACAGGCCGCCACACAGCCCGAGCAGCACGAAGCTCGCGGCCTGCGGCAGCAGCCCGTCGAGACTTGGGATCAAGAGCAGCGCGAAGCTGACGCCGAAGGCGCCGATCGGCACGAAGCCCGTCTCGATGTGATCCCGCGACCATCTGGCCGCGAGCAGCGAGCCGGCGATCAACCCGCACCCCGCACACGCCAGCAGGCCCTGGACGACCGCCGCGTTGTGCAGGTTGAGCGCCTGTTCGGCGTAGGCTGGGTAGATTGCGACGACGACCTGCGCGATGGCCCAGAACAGCGCGAGCCCGACGATCGAAAGCCAGGTGCTCTCGCGTCCACGTACCGTCGCCAGCGTGGCGCGCAGATAACCGCCGCGCCGGTAGTGTGGAAAGTCGAACACGAGCCCGGGTGCGCCGGCAGGGCGTGCCGGCAAGCGCCAGGCGCACAGCAGTTCGACCACCGCGCAGCCGACCAGCGCCCAGCCGATTGGCGCGATGCGCGACAACGCGTCGGTGGTGTCGAGTGGGATGTGCCCGTCGAGCCGGGCGTCGAACAGCAGCGAAAACGCGAAGACGCCGGCAAGCATCGCGACGGTCGACACCGCCTGGATGACGCCGTTCCCACTGGTCAGTCGCGTCGCACCGACGAGTTCCTTGAGATAGCCGTATTTCGCCGGCGAATAGATCGCGGCCTGCGCGCCGAGCAGCAGCGTCAGTGCGAACGCCGGCCAGAACAGGCCGAGGTGATAGCACAGCGTGATCAGGAGCGTCAGCACGACGGCGACGGCCGCCGCGGCGCGCATCACCTGCGGTTTCGGATAGCGGTCGGACAGAATGCCGGCAGGCGTGAACAGCAGCACGAACGGCAGCAGGATGAGCGCATTGAGAATGGCCGTCAGCACGACCTGGGCCGGGCCGTCGAATACGGTGAAGACGGTGTTCTGGACGACGATCTTGTGCCCGAGATCGACGAACGCGTTCAGAAAGGCCGTCGCCATCAACCAGGCGAAGCCATGCAACTTCAGCAGATGCACCATCGACGTCCCCCTGAACGTGCCGCCCACGGACTGGATGCCTGGCGCCGAATCATACGCAAGTCGGGACGCCATCGCGCCGTGGGCGGCTCACGGCGACGTCGCCGCGCGCGTATCGAAATCGCCGGGCGGCGTCCAGGTGAGCGGCGCCTCGAGCGCGGCGCGCACGGCGGCATCTCGATGATAGAGATCGCGGCGGAACTGCACGCGCCCGTCGTCGTCGGCAAAGGCCGTCAGATACAACAGGAGAATCGGCACACGCTGCGGCAGGTTCACGCGCCGGGTCTGCCCGGTGTCGATGGCCGCCGTCAGCGTCGCGAGATTCCAGTGCGTCGGATCGCGCAGCAGCGCCGCGGCGAGATCGAGTGGTTTCTCGATGCGGATGCAGCCCGAGCTGAAACTGCGTTCGGCCTGCGCGAAGAGTTCACGCGCCGGCGTGTCGTGGAGATAGATCGCGTGAGCGTTCGGGAACATGAACTTGATGCGACCGAGCGCGTTGTCCGGACCGGGGTCCTGGCGCAGGTAGTACGGGAAATTCACAGCGCTCACGCGTCGCCAGTCGATGGTCGCGGCATTCACCGGCCCGCCGTTCGGATCGACGACGCGCAGCTGCTTCTCGCGCAGGTAGCCTGGATTGCGCCGGAGCTTCGGCAGGTAGTCTTCGCGGAAGATCGTCGGCGGCACGGTCCACGTCGGATTCAATTCGAGGTAGACGATTTCGTCGCGGAAGATCGGCGTCTGGCGATACGGCCGACCGACGATCGCGCGGCCCCGCCAGTGCACGCTGCCGTTCACGAGGTAGGCCGCCTCGAAGCCGGCGATGTTGACGGCGACGAATTCGGGGCCGAGATCGCGGAAGATCCAGCGGATGCGTTCGAGGTTCACGCGGATCTGATCGATGCGCGCCGCGACCGGCACGTTCAGCTCGGCGAGCGTCGCGCGTCCGACGGCGGCGTCGGCGGCGAGCCCGTGATCGCGCTGAAACAGTGTCACCGCGGTCGCGAGCGTCGCGTCGTACAGCGTCGGATCGTCGGTGGCCTGCAGCGGTGACTCGAGGCCGAGGCGGGCACGCAGGGCCGCGACGCGCGCATCGCGCATGCCGGGCTTCAAGGTCTGACCGGGCGGAACGGGCGGCCAGCCACCCTGTATCGCGACGGCACGGTGATCGGCGAGGGCCGCGACGAGTCCGCGATAATACGGACCGTTCGGTCGCAGCGAGTTCAGCAAGGCGCCGAGATCGGGGTGCATGATCGCAGCACGCAACCAGCGCACGGGATCGGTCGTGCCGAAGGCGCGCGAGTAATTCCACGCGGGCTCGAGCGCGGCGGGATTCGCTTTGCCGAAGCGCAGCGTGAACGCGAGCCGCGCGAGTGCCTCGGTCGCGATCAGTTCACGCGCGACCGGATCGTGAGCCTCGAGCCCGGCGAGCTCGCGCACCAGGTAATCGGCGGGATCGAGGCCGTCGGCACTCGCCGCCGCGACGTGCACGCGCAGCGCGTCGATCTGGCGTGGGGACCACAGTGGCGCACCGTCGGCGTACACGCGACGCAGTACCGGCGTCGACCACAGCCGCACGCCGTCGACGACGACTTGCGGTGCATCGCCGGCGAGTGCGGCGTGCAGCGTGGCCGCCGACGGCGCATCACTGTCGGCGCGGGCCGCGAGAATGGTGACGAACGCGCACGCCGCGAGCAGGCGTACGCTCCGGCCGGCATGCACGCGCGGGTCGCGCGCACGGCGGCGGACTAAATGGCGGGACGACATCCGGACTTGCTTCGCACGGGGACGGTCCGCCTATACTAGCGCCGGTTCGGATATCAGCGGTGACGGGATGCAGGGCAAGCACACGGACAGGGCGCACGCACGCACGCGCCGCGGTTTTCTGCGCCTCGGGGCGGGACTCGTCGCGGTGGCGAGCACACCCGCGTGGGCACGCGCGGCAATGACGCGCAGCCTCGCCTTCCGACATCTGCACACCGGCGAATCGCTGGCCTTGACCTACTTCGAGAGCGGACGTTACGACGAGGTCGCGCTCGTCGCGATCAATCACGTGCTGCGTGATTTCCGCACTGGTGATGTCTATCCGATCCGCCGCGAACTGCTCGATCAGCTCACCCGTATCCACCGCGTAATCGGCAGCGACGCCCCGTTCGAGGTGATCTCGGGCTACCGCTCGCCGGCGACGAACGACATGCTGCACCGGACCACCAGCGGCGTCGCCACGCGCAGCCTGCACATGGACGGCATGGCAATCGACGTGCGCCTCGCCGACACCCGTACACGCACGCTGCGCGATGCCGCCGCGAAGCTGAAGCTCGGTGGTGTCGGTTACTACGCCGCCTCGGATTTCGTACACCTCGACATCGGCCGCCCGCGGC
>JADZCB010000161.1 GCA_020851775.1 Gammaproteobacteria bacterium | reverse complement strand
GTTCACGCCCTTGATCTTCGCGAGCGGGTACGCGGGGCAGCCGTAGCCGCCGAACAGGCCGTAGGCCGAGGGATGCTTCGCGCCGCACTGGCCGGTCATGAACCCGAAGGTGTTGCTGCCCTTCACCGAGACGACCTGCTCGTAGCCCATACCGCCGCGATGCTTGCCGAAACCGGCGCGGTCCCTGGTCAGCTGCTGCGCGACGAGTCGCACGAAGGGCAGCTCTTCCTCGGCGAGCTCGAATTCGCCCGTATCGGCGAAGGAGCCGAACACCGGCGACATCGCGTGCTCGCCGTCGTTGTCCTCACGGCCGCCCGCACCATTGCCGTTGATGTCCGCGCAGAAGTTGCCCGTCACCTCGAGATGCTGCGTGAGACCGCCGTAGACGAAGGTCGCCGGCTGGTTGTAATGCGGCGCGTTGATCGCCGTGTAGCGCTTCGGCAGGCAGTACAGGAACTTCGCCAGCACCTGCGCCGGCGCGCCGAGGGCGCGGAACAGCGGGATCAGGCTCATTGCGACCGGCGCCTCGTCGGAGGGATCGACCAGCGAATTGCGGTTCGTCAGCACTTCGGCGGGGCTGAACACCGCCTGGTTCGCCGGCAGATCGGGCCACACGTAGATGGCGAGGTTCGACATCAGACAGGTCTTGATGGACGCCAGCGAGGCGTTGATCGAGCGATTTCTGAGTTCCGGACAGGCGCCGCGGAAATCGAAAATCATGCGCTCACCCTTAACCGTGATCGCGAGCGGCCACTTGCCGAGGATGTGCTCGCGCAGATCGTTGTCGATGAACGTGTTGATCCGGCAGGTGCCGTCCGGCAGCTCCGCAATCCGCCGTTTCACCTCGGCTTCGGTGTCCTCCAGCGTCTTCCTCAAGGTGGCGATGAAATAGTCGCGCCCGAACTCCTCGATGATCGCGAGCAGCCGCTCGCGCATCCGGATCACGGCGTGCAGCTTCACCTTCATGTCGAACATCTGGAGCTTGGGATCGCGCACCGAGTTCTGCAGGAAGTTGACGAGATCGCGCTTGAGCGCGAAGTTCTCGGCGCACTTGAAGGGGCACATCTTCAGCCCTTCGTCGTACTTCGACTCCGCGATCGAGGGCATGCCGCCCGGCTCGATCGCGCCGCATTCACCCTCGTGGATCGTGGCGGTCATCCAGCACACGAGCTCGCCCGCGTGGAACAGCGGCATGATCATGCTCTGATCGGTGTTGTGGATGTTGCCGTAGCGCGAGTCGTTGTGGATGAAGGCGTCGCCGTCGCGCACGCCGACCGACGGATCGTCCGTCCAGTACTTGAGGATGAAACGCACGGGGTAGTGACAGACCGAGGCGAACACCGCGATGCCGTGCGGCCCGATCTGGGACATGTCACCGCTCGCCGTGAAGATTGCGGAGACGAGATCGCCCCACTTCGCGCCCGGCGCCACCCCCGTCTGCTCGACCATCGAGAAGGCTTCCTCGAGTGCCGAGCCGACGCGCCCGCGCACGAGGTTGATGCGGTTCGGATCCAGGCCCATGGTCAAGGCTCGCGCTTCCGCCGCGCTGCGCGGCGCGAGCGCGTGGTCGCGCATGATTTCCGGATCCGGCCCGTAGAAGAGCTGGTTTTCGGCCAGGAATTCGTCCAGCAGATGCTGTTCCTGCACGGAAAGCCGGGCACCACCGGTATCAAGCCTGTTTTCGACGTTCATGGGCGTACTCCGGGGACGTGGGGGCTGCGAGTGAACCAGGCCGCGCCGTGGCGCGCGGCGTGGAAGTTCCAGCCCGGCTCGACGAGGTAGGTGGTGGCCGCCGTGGTAATGATGGCCGGACCATCGATTGAAGTGCCGGGCACGAGCGCCGCATCGTCGTGGAGTGCGGTCTCGATCGGCCCGTCGCTGCCGACGAAGTGACAGAGCCGCGTGCCGAGCGGGGTCGCTGGCAGATGTTCCGCCAGCGGCAGCAGCTCGCCGAAATGCACCTTGTCGATGTCGATGTAGGCAGCGACGCGGATGGTGTTGATGCGCACGCCCGCTTCCGTTGCCTGCGAGCCTTCACCGAAGCGCTCGCCGTAGCGGCGATGGAAAGCCTCCATGAGGCCGAGCGCGTCGTGCACGCTCTCGAAGCGCGCAATGTCATAAGCGACCGCGGTCTCCGCGCGCTGGTTGCCGTAACGCATGTCGAACTCGAGCCGGTAGCGGATCGCCTCCTCCGCCGCGCCCTGGCGGATCAGATCGTCACGGCCGCGCTGCTTCAGCTCCTCGATCGTCGCGTTCAACTGCGTGTAGTCGGTCAGCACTTTCTTGAGCGCCGTGTGGAACAGCACCGTATAAGTCGACTTCTCGTGGATGTGCAACTGGTTGACGTTGCCGGCACCGAGAGCCGAGAAGACCGAGGCGAACGGCGGCGCGAGCACGCGCACGATGCCGAGCGCGCGCGCGATGCCGCAGCAGTGCAAGGGGCCGTTGCCGCCGTAGGCGAGCATGGTGAACTCGTCCGGGGCATAGCCGCGCGAGCGCAGCTCGGTCGCGATACCGTTCGCCATGTTGTGATCCACGGTCTCCTTGACGATCTTCGCGATGCCGAGGAGGTCCATCTCCAGCGTGCCGAGCGCCTCGGTGAGCGCCCGCTCGGCGCGCCGCAGGTTGAGCTTGATGCGGCCCTTCGCGTAGTTGCTCGCGTCGAGGTAGCCGAGCACGAGATCGGCGTCGGTCACGGTCGGCTGGCGGCCGCCGCGGTTGTAGCACGCGGGTCCCGGATCGGAGCCCGCGCTCTGCGGGCCGATCTTCACGCGTTCGAGCAGCGGATCGTAGGAGGCAATCGAGCCGCCGCCCGCGCCCAGCGTCACGAGATGAACCATCGGGATGCTGACCAGCCAGCGGTCGATCACTGGATTGAAGTCGTAATGCCGCTCGCCGTCGGCGGTGACGATACCGATGTCGAAGCTGGTGCCACCCATGTCGGTCGCGATCACGTTGCCGAGCCCGGCTTCGCGTGCGAGATGCTCGGACGCCGCAATGCCCGCCACCGGACCGGAGTGCACGGTCTGCAGCGCATCGGTGGAATTGAGCTGCGCCATGCCGCCGGAGTTGTGGTTGATGAGCATGGGCTTCGCATAGCCGTTCTCGCGCAGCGAGATCTCAAGACCACCGAGCCCGTGGTACATCGCGCTATGTAGAAAGCCGTCGATGATCGTCGACATCGCGCGCGTGTACTCGCCCTTGCGGCCCGCGACCTGATGCGACAGCAATATCGGCACCGCGCCGAGGAAGTAGCCCGGATACTCTTCGAGGAAGAGCTCACGCACCCTGAGTTCGTGGGCGGGGTTGACCACGCTGTTCGCGAACTGGACCACGAGCGTCTCCGCGCCCTGATCGACGAGATCGCGCAGCTTCTTCCGGAGATCCTCCTCGTCGAGCCTGAGCAGCACCGCGCCGTCGTAGCCGATGCGCTCGCGGACCGTGC
This sequence comes from Gammaproteobacteria bacterium, assembly GCA_020851775.1. Classification (GTDB taxonomy): domain Bacteria; phylum Pseudomonadota; class Gammaproteobacteria. Next base: position 14,594 of record JADZCB010000161.1, on the reverse strand, counting down.
GGATGAGGGGAATGGGTACGATGGGCTCGGGACGTCGCGCACGCGGCACATCGTGCTGGCGCTCGTAGGGCAGGCCGTCGCCGTGACCGCGACCGCGCGAGAGCGGGACCGAGCTGCCGAAGCCGTCGGTGACGAGCAGCCCGATGCGCGGACCTTTGCGCTCGATCAGCGCGTTGGTGCCGAGTGTCGTCGAATAGCGCACGGAGTCGATCTGCGAAAGCAGATCGAACTTCGCGATACCGAGTTCGGCGGTCGCGAGCTCCAGCGCCTCGTTGAAACCCGAGGCGAGATTATGGTGGGTGGTCAGCGCCTTGGCCTGCACGTAGCGCTCGCCCCAGGCGACGAAGCAGTCCGTGAAAGTGCCCCCTATGTCTACGGCCACGCGTTTCATCACGGCTCGCCTCAGGAATGTTTGTGCTGATGGCGTGCGTGCGCCGGGCGGTGCAGAGATTCCGGATCGGGCAGCGTGCCGCCGTGGTCGGCCGCCCACGCCCTGGCCTTCTCCTGCAGCGAATCGATGTCGAGTTCGATGTCGCGCACCGGCGGATGGCCCGGCACCGTGTACTCGGTCTCGACCAGCGTGCCGCAGCCCGGGCAGTAGTATTCGAGCAGCGCCGTGTAGGCCGGATCGGGCGCGAAGGTGTAGGCGTACTTCGTCGGATCGATCAGGGGCTGATGGATCTCGCGGGGATCGCGATCGTAGACGAGCAGGCCGCGTTTGTAGTTGTCGCGCGCGGCACCGAGGTCGTGGCCGCAGCGGCGGCACTCCCACCGCTCGCGATCGAGATCGATGCTCAGGTATTCAGTGATGCAGATCTTCATCGCGGACTCCTTTACTCGCGGGTCAGGCGCAGATCGCGGTTGCTGCTCAGGGTGAAGCGCCAGCCGGCGTCGATGCGACCAGTGAAATAGCTCTCCTCGACAATCGCCGGGCCGACGCCGCTGGCGCCGGGTGCGAGATCTTCGAGCCGGTAGAGCGGCACCTGCCTGCGCACGCCGTCGACGAGCACGTGGCGCGTGCCGCGCGACCGGGCCGCGCTCACTGCCGGCCGTGCCAGCGGCGGCAAGGGCGTGCGCCGGATCGCCTTCAGCACTTTAAGGCGCAGCGTCGCCTCCTCGGCTGCGGCGAGCACGGCGGGCAGCGGCATGCCGGACTGCCAGGCCGTCGCGAGCTCCGCGCCCTGCGCGAGCGTGACGATTTCGCCGCTTACCGTGCATTCCTCCAACGTCGTGCCCTCGGCGAACATGTCGCGGCGGGCGCGCGCGAGCATGTCCTGCCACATCGCCGTCACCGCGCCGGCGTCGCGCGCTGCGAGACTCGTCTGGTAGTGCTGGGAGAGGTCGGAGAAACCGATGCCGAAGGCGCTGAACACGGCGGAGAGGCCGGGGATCAGCACCTCGCGCAGACCCAGCGCCGCGGCGATGCGGGTCGCGACGAAGGCGCCAGCGCCGCCGAAGGCGAGCAGCGTCGTCGTCGGCCGCGGCGCGCCGACGCGCTGGATGCCGGCGACGACCTTGGCGACCCAGGCCGCTTCGATCGCCTCCAGCGCGGCATCCGGATCCAGCGCCAGCGGGCCCGCCACCGCCTCGATCACGGCCTTCGCCGCGCGCTCCGCATCGAGCTGGAGCTCACCACCGAAATAGCTGTCGGGCGCGACGATGCCGCCGAGGAGCGCGGCATCGGTCATGGTCGCCGCGGCGCCGCCGCGGCCGAAACAGGCCGGGCCCGGCACCGCGCCGACAGAGTCGGGGCCGACGATGATTTCGCCGTCCACGACGCGCACCACCGAGCTGCCGCCCACGCCTTCGCTGTGGAGCTGACAGAGCGGGAAGGAGATCGCCACGTCCTCGACCAGACCGCGCGTGGTCTGCGGTACCCGGCCGTCGACGATCCAGCCGACGTCCGTCGTCGTACCGCCGATATCGCAGGTCACGACGTCGGCGAGTGCGTAGTAGCGGGCGAGCGCGAGCGCGCCCTCCATGCCGCCGCGCGGTCCGCTCGAGTAGGTCTTCAACGCGATGGTCTTGGCCACGCGCGCCGAGCCGCCGTCGTTGCGGAAGATCAGCAGCGGATTGCGGGTGCGATGGCGCTTCAGGCGATGATCCGCGCTGTACAGGAAGCGCTCCATCGCCGGATGCAGGAAGCTGTTGAACAGCGCCGTGAACATGCGCCGGCCAGGATCGGAGTCGTGCGTGATCTCGCCGGCGAAGCTCACCGGTACGGCGCCGAGCAGATGGCTCGGGTAGCGCCGGAGGACGATGCGCTCGATGGCCCGTTCGGCGGCCGCGAAGTCTGCGCCGGCGATGCTGACGACGAGGCGGTTCGCGCCGGCGGCGGTCAGCCCGTTGATCGCGGCCGTCACGGCCGCGTCCAGGTCCTCCGGCGCGGCGGTGGTGTCGACCCGACCGACACGCTCGCCGACCAGCGCCGCGAACACCGCCCGCGCGGCCTCGTCGCGACACAGGGCATCGAGCGCGTCGTGCCGGTCGATGATCAGCCCCAGTCGCGGCCCCTTGCGCTCGACGAGCGCGTTCGTGCCCTGCGTCGTCGAATACCGGATGTAGTCGGTGTCCTGCAGCAGCCGGGCGACGTCGGCTTCGCCAAAACACTGCTCGGCGATCCGCGTCAGCCCCTCGAAGAAGCAACTGCTCAGATCGTGCGGCGTGGTCAGCGTCTTGGTGTAGTGCAGCCGCTCGCCGTCGAGCACGCAGAAGTCGGTCTGCGTGCCGCCGTTGTCGATATTGATCAGCTTGCCCATCGCTCCCCCTGCGGGCGTCGCCGCAGGTGCGATGCCCGATGAATCACGCGTTCAGTCGGATCGGATGCTAGCAACCTCGCGCGACGGGCAGTCCCCCACCATGCGGGTAGGGCCGCGTTGCGGCGTTGCAGTAGTGGTTGGTTTCAGTCGGACTTCAGGCGCGTGCGCCGAGCACGCCGGCGGCGACGAGCCCCAGCGCACGCGCCTTGCGCACGGCGTGGTAGCGATCCGGGACTTCGAGCTTGCGATAGAGGTTCTTCAAGTGCCACTTCACGGTGTCGAGCGAGATCAGCAGCGTCGTCGCGATGACCTTGTTCGGCAGACCTTCATGCAAGAGGCGGAGGATCTCGGACTCGCGCTCGCTCAGCGGCTCCGCGGTGCCGGCCGTCGCGGCGGCGACGCCGTTCTCGCACGTCGCGGCGCGCAGCGTGGCGACGTAGGCCCTGAGCTCCGCGGGCATGCCGCCTTCGGCGTCCAGCGCCTCGAGCATGGCGCCGAACGCAGGACCGGCATCGACCAGGCTGCGCAGCAAGCCGCAGGCACGCGCGGCGGGGAGCAGGTGGCGCAGCGTCGCGAGCGCCCCCGCCGCGGCGTCCGCCTGCCAGTCCGCGAGCGTCGCGAGGATCTCGAAGACCAGCGCCGGCGCGCGCCAGCCGAGCCTGCGGCAGTCCTGGCTAGCGCTCAGAAAGCTCGCGCGCGCGGCAGCCGGCCGGCCGGCCGCGAGTTCGTAGCGGCCGCGGCAGTCCAGCGTTTCGCGCCAGGCCGCGCGCCCGGTCCCGCACGCCAGCACCGCCGGCTGGCGCGCGAAGACGTCCTCGAGCTCGGTGAGGGTGTTCGCCGCTTCCGCTGTGCGGCCGGCGGCGAGCAGCAGGCGGATCCGTTCGGCCGCCGCGACCACCGTCATGCGCAGACTGCCGCGCGCCTCACCCTCGGCTCGCAGGCGCTGCAGCGCCTCTTCCGCGGCCCAGGCGTCGCCGGCGTGGGCCCGCGCCCGCGCATAGCAGCGCGTCGCGAGGATGATCCCGTGGGGCATGACGAGTTCGCGGATGATCTCCAGGCGATGCGCCGTCAAATCGAGCATCAGCGCGAGCTCGTTGCGCTCGTAGAGGACATCGGCGAGAAAGCTCGCCGCGACGCAGGCGGGCGCCGCGCGCGGACCGGCGCTCTGCTCGGCGCGCGCGAGGGCCCGGGCGAGGACTTCGCGTGCGAGCTCAGGACGACCGTCGAGATGATAGCCGTAGCCGATGAACGACTGGCCATAGACCGGCGCGAACAGGCCGCTCGCACTCTCCTCCCAGCGCTGCGCCCAGGTCTGGGCGTTGCGCGCGGCTTCGAGCCCCGTCTCGTAGAGATGGGCGAAGCTCAGGACGTTGCAGCCCGCAGCGACGTGGAAGCGATCGTTGCGCCCAGACATCAGCGCGGACAGCGACAATGCTTCGTGGCTGTCGTCGCAATAGGCGCCGATGCCGGCCTCGATCACCGCACACTGGAAGCGGCGATCCTCGTCGGCCGCGTCGACGTCGGCGCGCAACTCGGGCAGCAGCACGCGCACCGCGGCCAGTCGCCCGCTCAGCAACAGCGCCCAGCACTGCGCGAGCTTCAGCGGCCAGCGCCGCGCGACCTCGCCCGCGGGCAGGCGATCGAGCCAGTCCATGAGGGTCGCGAGGTTGCCGATTTCCACGAGGTGCATCGCGCAGCGATCGACGAGATCGACGGCGTAGCCGATGTCGCCGCTCGCCAGCGCGTGCTCGACGGCGTCGACCAGCAGTCCGCGCGTCCCGAACCACTCCGCGGCACGGCGATGCACTTCCGCCACTTCGCCGACCGGCAGCCTGGCGGCGCAGCCGCGCAGATACGCCTGGAAGAGATGGTGATAGCGAAACCACTCACCCGCTACGTCGAGCGGGATGATGAACAGGTTCTCGGTCTCGGCCTGGCGCAGCAGGCGCTCGGCTTCCTGCACGCCGCTGACATAGCTCGCGAGGCTCGCGCTGAAGCGCGGCAGCAGCGAGGTCTTGATCAGGAAGGACTGCAGATCCGCGGGCAGGCGCGCGAGCACTTCCGCGGCGAGAAAATCGCCGATGTCGCGCCCGCCTTCGCGCAACGTGCGCACGTAGACTTCCGGATCGCGCGCGCGGTTCAGCGCGAGCGCGACGAGCTGCAGGCCGCCCGGCCAGCCCTCGGTGAGTTCGTAGAGTGTGCGCAGCGTGGCCGCCTCCAGCTTCGCCGTGACGCGCTCGGCGAGGAAACTCCGCGCCTCCTCGACGTTGAAGCGCAGTTCGTCGGCACCGAAGACCGCAACGCGATCCCGCAGATGCAAGGTGGCGAGCGGGAAAGCCGGCATGGCGCGGGAGGCGATGACGAGGTGCAGTTGCGCCGGGGCGCGCGCGATCAGCAACTGCACGAGCGCCGGCACCACGGGGCCGGCCAGAAGATGGAAGTCGTCGAGCACGAGATGGAGCGGCGTCGTGAGTTCGCACATCTCGTTGACGAGATCGAGCACGAAGCGCTCACCCGCGTCCGTGCGGTTCTGCTGCTCGTAGACGACGAGCGCGTCGCGCCCGATGGCGCATCCGGCGTGGCACAACGCCGCGACCAGCGCGGCGATGAAGCGGCTTTCGCGGCCGTCGGATTCCTCCAGCGACAACCATGCGACATGTTTGCCGGCGGCCACGAGACGCTTGCGCCACTGCGCCAGCAGCGTGGTTTTGCCGAAGCCCGCGGGCGCGACGACCACGGCGAGCGCCCGGGTCTCGGCGTCCGTGAGCTGCGCGAGCGGCAGGTCGCGCACCAGCAGATGATTGCGATACTGGGGTGGCTCCAGCTTCGTGCGCACGATCGGGAACTGGGCGTCGCGCGGCGCGTTCGTCTCAAACATGTCGAGATGATAACGGACGGTGCCGGTGATCCGCGCTTGGGGAAGTGGTGATGTTCCCATCGCGCACCGCGACCGCAGCCCCGGGCGCTCGCGCGCGACTCGATCGGGATGGCGTCGACGGCAGGCACGCGGTCCACGCCCGGGATGACCGGGCGTGGTCCCGCCGCCTCACTCAGAACCGTAACGTGATGCCGGTATAGATCGAGCGACCCATGCCGGGAACGGCGATGCCGTATGGCACCCCATTCGCGGCCATCGTCCGACCCTGGCCGAGATAGGCGCCCCCGAGCGGCAACGCATAACGCTTGTCGAGCAGGTTTTCGACACCGGCATCGACGCGCAGCCGCTTCCAATCGTAGCCCGCCCGCAGGTGCAACAGCCCGTAACCCGCGGTCTCGATCTCGTTGCGCACGGTCGAGACATCGTCCTTGGCGTCGACCAGTTCGCCTTCGAACGCGCCGTGCCAGCCACCCAGGCGATGGGCGAGCGTCAAGCGCAGTTCGAGCGGCATGATGTTGTACAGCCCGTCGTCGGTGTCAGTGTTCTCGCCATCGACGTAACCGAGCTGTCCGTCGAGCCGCAGATCGCCGAGCCGCGCATTCGCGAGCAGTGGCAGTGAACCGGCGACATCGACGCCCACGAGGCGCGCATCCTCGTTCGCGTATTGCAGAAACACGAAGCTGCCGGTCGCCGTCTGGTTCGCCGCTCCGCAGCTCGCCATGTTGAGCGAACGGCAGCGCCGTGCGTCGATGTAGTCCTCGACAAAGCTCACATAGGGTGTGACCCGCAGGCGCCAGCCGTTCTCCACCGCCGCGTGCCAGTCGGCGCTGAAGCTCAGGGTATGGGCTGTTTCCGGCTCGAGATCGAGATTGCCGACGTAGCCGTTGCCGTCGCCCAGGGTGTTGACCATGATCATCGACATCGCGCTCGTCGACCATGTGTAGCGCTCGTAGAGATTCGGCGAACGGTTCTTGCGCGCGTAGCCGACTTCGTAACTCTGCGTCGGGTCCGGCGTGAAACGCGCGAGGGCGGTGACATCGACGTTGTCGTCATTGCGTTCGTGCTCGCGCGCGTTGAACGCCGTCGATTCCGTCCGGTAAAAGTGCATGCGCATGCCGTCGTTGTCGGAATACCCGTGCACGTCGCCCGTGTCCATGCGCACCGCGCCATAGCGCAACCCGAGCAGCGTCGACCAGCGCGGGGCCCACGCCGCTTCCCATTCGACGAAGCCGTCGTAGCGATCGCGCTCGCCGTCGTTGATGTTCTGGAACGTACCGGGGCTCATCATGATGCCGGTACCAGATGCCGGCCAGTAGTCATCGAGCCGGTAGCGCTGCAGTTCGAAGCCCACACGCAGGATGTCGCGCGTGCTCGGCGTCAGCTCGGCCTTGACGACCCAGCCGAGTGTGCGCCCGTCGGTCTCCATCGGCATGCCGGGCGCGTCACCGTAGAAGAACTGCTTGTCGTCGCCGAAGTTCATGCCATGGCGCGTGTGCTCGTGGTAGAGCCGCGATTCGAGCGTGCCCCAGGCATGGCTGCCCTGGTAGCGAAGCTTGAACAGATCGCTCTTGTTCGAGGTCATGTCCATGCGCTGGTTCGGGAAGCCCTGCTCGGGGATGAACTGGTAGCGGTAGGTGAAATCGAGCAGATGATTGCCGTGCCGCCAGGCGAGCACGAAAGCCTGATCGGTGGTCTCGTAATAGCTCGAGCCGACCTCGTCGCCGGCAATGAAGCCGCGATCGGCCGCAGCGCGGCCGGCCGGCTTGAAATCACCGCCCGCCTCGTAGTTGTCGGCCTGCGTCATCGACCCGCTGTAGCGCAGGCTCAGGCTGTCGTTGGCGAGCGCCGCCGACACGTGCCCACCGTGCGCATCACCGTTGCTGCGATAGAAGCCCCCGGTTTCGCCGCTGAACAGCACGCCGGCGCCGGGTTGCGCAAACTCGGGCGCGATGCTGTCGAGCACGATCGTGCCACCGATGCTGTCGCCGCCGACGCTGACCGGCGTGATGCCGGCGAACACGCGAACGGAACCGACTGCGGGCGCAGGCAGATACGACAGCGGCGGATTCATGTGATTCGCACAGGACGACACCAGATCGACGCCGTCGACCAGCGTGCGCAGGCGATCATCGGCGAACCCGTGGATCACCGGCAGGCTGGACACGCCACCGGCGGCACGCAGGCCGAGCCCTGGCACGTCACGCAGCAGACTCGCCGTATCGGAGCTGCTGGCGCGCAACGCATCGAGCCGTGCGCCCGTCACGACGCCCGCCGGTGAAGGCATCGCTTCGATCCGCGTGCCGCTGACGATGACTTGTTCGATGCCGGGCGGTGTGACCACGCGCTGTGCCGATGCCGCGGCAGACGTGACGGACGCAATGATGCAGGACGTCGCGACGGCCGCGCGACGTGCCAGGGTTCGGGATGCTTTCAACTGTCTGTTCCTCGATTCGATGGACGCATGGATGCGATCAGCGGGATCGTAGCGAGCCATCGGGTCGAGGCGGATGCGACATTTCGTCGCAGCGGGCGGGCGGCGTCGGATCAGTTCGGCGTGAGCGAAGCGATCCGGGTCTGAAATCTATTCTGCGCGCGCCGGGTGGCTGCGCGCGCGTATCGATTCATCATCGCCACACCGCCGAGCCCGTCGCGGGCGCGGTGGTGTGGGCTTGCGCTCAGCAGGTCAGGCCACCTGCCATGTGTCGCCGGCATGCAGATAGTCGATCAGATCGCCGCGACCACGTTCGGCAATCGCCTCGCTGACCTGCTCTTCGAGCCGTTCGCCGTACGTCGGCCTGTTCACCGCCCGGAACACGCCGAGCGGCAACGGACCGTTGGTGCCGTCCAGGCGCGCCAGCAGGCGGGCGAGCTGGTCGGATTCGCGCGTCTCGTCATGGACGGGCAGCGTATTCGTATCGGCTGCCTGCGCATCGACCGTCGACAGCGCGATGCCATCGGCGCCGATGCCCAGCGCGAGCGCATGCTCGCGGGCGCGGCCGAACACGAGCGGCTTGCCGTGTTCGAGCACCACGGTGCGCTCGTCTCTCACCGCGCGATCGGTGAACGCGTCGAACGCACCGTCATTGAACACGTTGCAGTTCTGCAGGATCTCGATGAAAGCCGTGCCACGGTGGCGTGCCGCGCGCAGCAGCACGTCCTGCAGGTTTTTCGCGTCGGTGTCCACGGCGCGCGCCACGAACGTGGCACCGGCCTCGAGAGCCAGTGACAGCGGCGCGAGCGGCGATTCGACGGTACCCATCGGGCTCGACTTCGTCTTCTTGCCGAGTTCCGAGGTCGGCGAATACTGTCCCTTCGTCAAGCCGTAGATGCGGTTGTTGAAGAGCATGATCTTGAGGTCCATGTTGCGCCGGAGACAGTGCAACAGGTGATTGCCGCCGATGCTGAGGCCGTCACCGTCGCCGGTCACGACCCATACCTGCAGTTCCGGACGCATCAGCTTCAATCCGCTGGCGATGGTCGGCGCGCGGCCGTGGACGCCGTGAAAACCGTAGGTGTTCATGTAATAGGGGAAGCGGCTCGAACAGCCGATGCCCGAGACGAACACGATATTTTCGCGCGGCAGGGAGAGCTCGCGGCACACGGTCGGCAGCACGCGTTGAAGCTGCGCCAGAATGCTGTAATCGCCGCAGCCCGGACACCAGCGGATGGTCTGGTCGGATTCGAAATCCTTTTTGTCGTACGCCGGCACATCGTGGGTCAGCGGGCATTTGAGGGAGGTCGCTTCGGTCATGACGGTGTTCTCCGAAGAGGTCACGCGGTGCGGGCCGCGGGTTGATCGGACTTGAGCTGATCCTGGATCGCCTGCTCGATTTCACTGGTGCGGAACGGCTGGCCGCGCACCTTGTTCAGCCCGACCGCATCGACCAGGTACTCGGCGCGGAGCAGCATGCGCAACTGACCGAGGTTGAGTTCGGGCACGAGTACGCGGCGATAACGGCGCAGCAACGTGCCGAGATTGCGTGGCAGCGGATTCAGGTAGCGCAGGTTCGCGCCGGCGACACGCAGGCCCTGCTTCTGGGCGTTTTCGACCGCGTGCCGGATCGCACCCGCCGTGCTGCCCCAGCCGAGCACCAGCAGATCGCCGCTCGCCGGGCCGAAGACTTCGAGTTCGGGGATGTGTTCGGCAATGCCGGCAATCTTGGCCTGGCGCAGATGCACCATGCGTTCATGGTTCGCCGGGTCGTAACTGACCGCGCCGGTCGGGTCCTGCTTCTCGATACCACCGATACGATGTTCGAGCCCGGGAGTGCCCGGACGGACCCACGGCCGCGCGAGCGTGGCCGGATCACGGCCGAAAGGCTGGAAGCCCGCGGCCTCCGTTCTGAATTCCACCTTCAGATTCGGCAACTCGCCGCGCTCGGGAATGCGCCACGGTTCGGAGCCGTTCGCGATGTAGCCGTCGGTCAGCATGAACACCGGCGTCATGAATTCGATCGCGAGACGGAATGCTTCGATTGCCATGTCGAAGCATTCGGCCGGCGTGGCGGGCGCGATGATCACGACGGGGCATTCGCCGTTGCGCCCGTACAGACATTGCAGCAGGTCGGCCTGTTCGGTCTTCGTCGGCAGGCCGGTGGAAGGTCCGCCGCGCTGCACGTTGACGATGACGACCGGCAGTTCTGCCGCGACGGCGAGACCGATGAACTCCGACTTGAGCGCGACACCCGGGCCGCTGGTGCCGGTGAGACCGAGCGTGCCGCCATAGGCAGCGCCGATCGCGGCGCCCATTGCGGCGATCTCGTCTTCGGCCTGGAAGCTGCGGATGCCGAAATGCTTCAGTCGCGACAGCTCGTGCAGGATGTCGCTGGCCGGCGTGATCGGATACGACGCGTACATCAGCGGGACGTTGGCGAGTTCCGCCGCGGCGACGAAACCGAGCGCGGTCGCCTCGTTGCCGGTCACGCGGCGGTACGTGCCGCGCGCGAGCCGTGCCTTCTGCACGCGATAACGCGCGCTGAAGAGTTCGACGGTGTCCGCGTAGTTGTAACCGGCATCGACGGCGAGCTTGTTGGCTTCCGCCATCTGCGCGCGGCGGCTGCCGAAGGTGCGATCGATGAGACGCTTGACGTCGTCGGTCGCGCGCTCGTAGATCCAGCAGACGATGCCGAGCGTGAACATGTTCTTGCTCAACTCGGCCTGCTTCTTGCCGAGACCGGTCGGTTTGACCGCGGCCACCGTCAGCGTGGTGATCGGCATGCTGTGCACGCGGAAGCCGACGAGGGTGCCGTCTTCGCGTGGATCGGACTCGTAGCCGGCCTTCTTCAGATCCCCGGCGGTGAACGAATCGTCGTTCAGGATCAGCATGCCGTCCGGCTTCAGATCGGGCAGATGGACCTTCAGCGCGGCCGGATTCAAGGCGACGAGCACGTCTGGCCGGTCGCCCGGGGTATGCACGTCGTAGGCACTGAAGTTGAGCTGGAAACTCGAGACTCCGGCGAGGGTGCCGACCGGGGCGCGGATCTCGGCGGGAAAATCCGGCAGCGTACAGACGTCGTGTCCCATGACTGCGGAGTCATGCGTGAACATCGCGCCGGTACTTTGAATGCCGTCGCCCGAATCGCCGGCAAAACGGATGATTACATTGTCCACTTCCTGCACGCGGGGTGCAGGTCGTATCGCCTCGTTCATGCTCCAACTCCTCGCTTGGGGCTGCATCGCCCTGCTGTATCGGCACTTGATCCATACGGTACCGTATGTGGACTGCGCATGATAGCCCGTGCGCCGGAATCGACGTGATCCAAGTCAAATCGCCGCGACGCCGAAGCGCCTCGGCAGCCTCCGGGATCCGGCTGGCACTTCGCGGCCGGACGCGAAGCCGCAATACCCCGTCGGGAACCGGTAAAAAGCCGTCGAGTCCGCCGGATTACGGCCCGCGTACACACGGCGTCGAACTCGAGAAAACCGATCGCACATGTCCTAGCGTCCAGCGTAACGGAGTCGCCTCGGGCGGACGCGCAGGCTCGCGTGATCCAGGTCAAGGTAGCGCAGTGCGCGGCCTGCTGCGCTACGCTGCGCAGCTCTGCAAGAGGCAACATTGCTGCGGACCGCGGACGACCCGCGCGCGAACGAGCGGGCAAGCGCTCTATTCGCGGAAATGTGCCCGGACAGGTTGCGGGCTCGAAGATTCTGAACGAGTCCACGACGGACGCGTCCGGAGCTTTCTTGCGTATCATCGTTCCATTCTGCTTTGGGGGTAGATCTCATGGACTACGGCTTCGCTTTCCTGTCCACCGTGGATATCGCTGACGACGTCGCGCTCGCCGAGCGCGAGGGCTTCACGCATGCGTGGCTGTATGACACCCAGATGATCTGTGCCGATGTCTTTCAATGTCTCGCGCTCTGCTCGCAGAAAACCCATACCATCAAGCTCGGCACCAACGTGACCAATCCGTCCTCACGCATCGCGCCGGTCACTGCGAACAGCTTCGCGACGCTGAACCTGCTCGCGCCCGGGCGCGTGATCATGGGCATCGGCACCGGCAATACCGCGCGCCGCACGCTGGGCATGCCGGCCGCGACGCTGGCGCAGTTGCGCGAGCACGTCGAGACCTGTCGCGGCCTGCTGGCCGGCCGCACGGTGCCCTACCAGGAAGGCGACAGGCGGCGGATGATCCGATTCCTCAATCCGGAGGGTGGCTGGATCAATCTCTCGGATGCAGTGCCAATCTTCATCGCGGCGAGCGGACCGAAGGCGCTCGAGCTGGCCGGCGAACTCGCCGACGGCGTGATCCTGTTCGGTGCCGTCGGTGACAGCCTGCTCGAATACGCCCTGTCGCACGTGCGGCGCGGCGCCGAGCGTGCGGGACGCGCGATGTCGGACATCTACATCATGCTGTCGACCGCCTGCCACGTTGCGCAGCCCGGCGAGGATCTCGCGAGCCTGCAGCGTGCGGTCGGTGCGTATGTCGTGTCCCAGTGCAACATTTTCGCGCTGTCGGCACGCGACCCCGGCGATCTGCCGGCCGACGTGCGCGACGAAATCATGGGATTCAAGACGGCCTTCCGAACGCCGGACGCGCCGATCGAGACGCGCCACCTCGACCTCTACAGCGGCTACGTCAACGACTTCAAGGACGAACACGCCGGACTGGTCACGCGACGGATGATCGACGCGACGACGCTCACCGGCACGCCGGCGGAAATCAAGTCCCGGATCGCGAAACTCGCGGCGGCCGGCGTGCACCAGATCGCGATCCACGGCGGATCGCGCGAGCGCCTGGCCGAGACCATCAAGAGTTTCGCGGCCGCGGTGATCCACTGAACCGGTAAGCGGGTTGGCGGCGCGGCGTCGGTCGCGACGGCCGCCGCCTATACGCCCTCGACCAGCACGCCGTTGCAGGAACGTGGGTGCAGCAGCCAGCGATCGCCGGTCACCCCTGGCACTGGTGGGCGCGCGATCGGGTGGAAGCCCTGCGCGGTGAGTGCGGCCGCCGAAGCCGCGACATCGCGGGTGATGACGGCGAGGTGGAAGAAGCCCTCACCCTGCTCGGCGAGCCGCCGTGCAAGGGGATTGGTCATGTCGGACTTGTCGAGCGGCTCGATCAGTTCGACCGACATTTCCTCGCGCGTGCCGCCGGGCGACAGCAGACAGGCCTTGATGCCTTCGCACTCGGCGACGTAGTCGAGGTAGCGGATGAGTCCGAAGGTCTCATGCCAGTGCCGCGCCGCCGTGTCGAGATCGTGGACGAGAACGCCGATGTGACTGATCCGTTCCAGCATTCGCCGTTCGTCGCCGGTATTCATGCCGCGACCTGCGTGGTGAGACGCGTGGCCGCCGCAACGATGTCGGCCAGCGACGAGCCGGGCGGATAGGCTTCGACGCCGCGTGCGGCGAGCCGCGCCGCCATCCATGGTGGAATGATGCCGCCGGCGAAGACCGGAATGTCGGGCACCTCGGCGCCCAGCGTATCGAGAATACGTTCGACGACGTCGACGTGTCCGCCGACATTGAGGCCGATGAGGTCGACGTCTTCGTCGACGGCGACGCGCACGATCTGATCGGCGCGCACCATGCCGGCGAGGATCACCTCGAAGCCGGCGTCGCGCAGCGCCTGCGCGACCAGATTGACCCCGCGCCAGTGGCCGTCGAGGCCGGTCTTGGCGAGCAGTACGCGGCGGTGATCGTCAGTCATGAGCTGCCTCCCGTTCACATCGCTATCGGCACCTGCCAGTCGCCGAAGCAGTCGCGGAATACCGCACCGATTTCCCCGACCGTCGCATCGGCATCGACCGCCGCCATCATCGCCGGCATCACGTTGCCATCACCGCGACAGGTCTCTGCGAGGATCTTCAGCGCCGCATCGGTCGCCCGCTGATGCCGCGTCCGGCGCAGCTCGGCGAGGCGCGTGCCGGCCTGTTGCCACGCGTCGCTGCTGCCGCGGAAGCCGTCGATCGGGAACGGATTGATGTCGTGATCGAAATCGTTGACGCCGACGACGGTGCGTGCCCCGCGTTCGATCTCGTCGAACTGGGAGCGCTGGTTCTCCGCCGCACGTTCATGCAGCCAGCCGCTGTCGAGCGTGGCGAGAAACCCGCCCTGCCGTTCGATGTCGGCGAGAAAGCCGCGCGCCCGTTCCTCGAGCGCCGCGCCGAGGCTTTCGATGAAATACGAACCGCCGAGCGGATCGGCGACCGCGGTGAGATTCGCCTCGTGCTGCATGATCTGCTGGATGCGCACCGACATCTGATGCGCGTGTTCAGAGGGAATCGACAAGGCCTCGTCGTAACCCGATACGCCGAGTGACTGTACGCCGCCGAGCACCGCGGCGAGCCCCATCAAGGTCCCGCGCACCAGATTGTTCAGCGGCTGCTGAGAGGGTGTTTACAAAATAAAGTATAATTCGGGACCTCTCCTACCGGACAACGCGCCATGACGAGACAGGGCCGACCGCCGAAGATATCGGAAGAACATCGCGCAACGCTCGTCGGCATCGTGC
>JADZCB010000160.1 GCA_020851775.1 Gammaproteobacteria bacterium | reverse complement strand
GTATGCGGCGGCAGCGCGCACGCCGAATCCCCGGAATGGATACCCGCCTGTTCGATGTGTTCCATGATGCCGCCGATCAGCACTTGCCGCCCATCGCACAGCGCGTCGACATCGACCTCGATCGCATGATCGAGATAGCGATCGAGCAGCACCGGCGAGTCGTTCGACACCTGCACCGCCTGTCGCATGTAGGTCGACAGCGCTTCCTCGTTGTAGACAATTTCCATTGCGCGCCCGCCGAGCACGTAGCTCGGACGCACGACGAGCGGATAACCGATTTCCGCCGCTGCGGCGAGCGCGGCTTCGGGCGAACGCGAGGTGCGATTCGGCGGCTGCAGCAGACCGACTCGCGACAGAAACTGCTGGAAGCGTTCACGATCCTCGGCGAGATCGATCGAATCCGGGCTCGTACCGACGATCGGCACGCCCGCGGCGGCGAGCGCGCGCGCCAGCTTCAGCGGCGTCTGGCCACCGAACTGGACGATGACGCCCTTCGGCTTCTCGAGCGCGACGATCTCGAGCACATCCTCCAGCGTCAGCGGCTCGAAATAGAGCCGATCGGCGGTGTCATAGTCGGTCGAGACGGTCTCCGGGTTGCAGTTGACCATGATCGACTCGTAACCCGCCTCCTGCATCGCATAGGCGGCCTGCACGCAGCAGTAGTCGAATTCGATGCCCTGGCCGATGCGGTTCGGGCCGCCGCCGAGAATGATGATTTTCTCGCGCTCGCTCGGACGCGCCTCGCATTCCTCTTCGTAAGTCGAGTACATGTAGGCGGTCGTCGCGTCGAACTCCGCGGCGCAGGAATCGACGCGCTTGTAGACCGGCCGGATACCGCGCGCGTGACGCGCCGCCCGCACCTCGGCTTCACTGACGCCGACGAGGCGCGCGAGCCGCGCGTCCGCGAAGCCCTTGCGCTTCAGGCGTCGCAGCACCTCTCCGTCGAGTGCCGCGAGGCCACCGCCGGTGATGGCCTGTTCCTCGCGCACGAGGTCCTCGATCTGGGTCAGAAACCATGGATCGATACGCGTGAGCTGATGCACTTCCTCGAGACTCATGCCGTGCCTGAACGCATCACCGACGAACCAGATGCGCTCCGAGCCCGCGATCGACAGCTCGCGTACGAGCTTCGCCTGATCGAGTTTCTCACCTGCCTTGAACTTCTCGTCCAGTCCCATCGTGCCCGTTTCGAGCCCGCGCAGTGCCTTCTGGAACGACTCCTGGAAAGTGCGGCCCATCGCCATCACTTCACCGACCGACTTCATCTGCGTCGTCAACCGATCCTGCGCCTGCGGGAACTTTTCGAACGTGAAGCGTGGGATCTTCGTCACCACGTAATCGATCGTCGGCTCGAACGAAGCGGGCGTCGCGCCGCCCGTGATCTCGTTGGCGAGTTCGTCGAGCGTGTAGCCGACGGCGAGCTTGGCCGCGACTTTTGCGATCGGGAAACCCGTGGCCTTCGAGGCGAGCGCCGACGAACGCGACACACGCGGGTTCATTTCGATGACGACCATGCGTCCGTCGTCGGGATTGATCGCGAACTGCACGTTCGAGCCGCCGGTCTCGACGCCGATCTCGCGCAGCACCGCGATCGAGGCGTCGCGCAGGATCTGGTATTCCTTGTCGGTCAGCGTCTGAGCCGGTGCGACGGTGATCGAGTCGCCGGTGTGGATGCCCATCGGATCGAGGTTTTCGATCGAGCAGATGATGATGCAGTTGTCGCTGCGATCGCGCACGACCTCCATCTCGAACTCTTTCCAGCCAAGGACGGACTCCTCGATCAACACTTCGTGCGTCGGCGATGCGTCGAGCCCGCGCGTGACTATTTCGGCGAACTCCTCGCGGTTGAATGCGATGCCGCCACCGGTGCCGCCGAGCGTGAATGACGGCCGGATGACCGCCGGAAAACCGAGCTGCTGCTGCGCCCGTTCGGCTTCGTCGAGACTGTGGCAGACGAACGACGTCGGCGAGGCGAGACCGATGCGTGTCATCGCCTCGCGGAATTTCTCGCGATCCTCGGCCATTTCTATCGCACGCTCGGATGCGCCGATCAGCTTCACGCCATATCGCTCCAGCACCCCTTCGCGGGCGAGATCGAGCGCACAGTTCAATGCGGTCTGCCCACCCATCGTCGGCAGGATCGCGTCGGGCTTTTCCTGCGCGATGATCTTCTCGACGGTCTCCCAGCGTACGGGCTCGATGTAGGTCGCATCCGCCGTGTCGGGGTCGGTCATGATCGTCGCCGGGTTCGAGTTCACCAGCACGATGCGATAACCGTCGTTGCGCAAGGCCTTGCAGGCTTGCGTGCCGGAGTAGTCGAATTCACAGGCCTGACCGATGACGATCGGCCCAGCGCCGATTACGAGGATGGACTGGATGTCTGTACGCTTGGGCATCTTGCGCTCGTTCTCGCTGCGGGATCTCGCCGTCGACTCAGTCAGGCCGATCGATGCCGACGCATCAGCTCGATGAAGTGATCGAACAGGTAGTCGATGCCGTGCGGACCCGGGCTCGCTTCCGGATGGCCCTGGAAGCTGAAGGCCGGCGCGCGTGCGTGCGCGAGACCCTGCAGCGATCCGTCGAACAACGAACGATGCGTGGCGGTGAGCGTCGCGGGCAGGCTCGCCTCGTCGACCGCGAAACTGTGATTCTGGCTCGTGATGTAGACCCGTCCACTGCGCAGATCCTGTACCGGATGGTTCGCGCCGTGATGGCCGAACTTCATCTTCACCGTGCGTGCGCCGCAGGCCAGACCCAGCAACTGATGGCCGAGACAGATCCCGAACAGCGGCGTCCCCGCGGCGAGAAATTCGCGGATCGCCGCGATGGCGTAGTCGCACGGCGCCGGATCGCCGGGGCCGTTCGACAGGAACACACCGTCCGGCTTCAGCGCGAACGCGTCGGCAGCACTCGCCTGCGCCGGCAGCACGTGCACGTCGCAGCCGCGATCGACGAGCAGACGCAGGATGTTCCGCTTCACGCCGTAGTCGAAGGCGGCGACCCGCCAGCGCGGGTTGGCATCGGGCTGACGATGCCGGTTACCATCGAGCTGCCACGAGCCTTCGCGCCACGGATACGGCGTCGTCGTCGACACGCGCTTCGCGAGATCCATGCCGTTCAGGCCGGGAAATTCCCGTGCCTTCGCGAGTGCGACATCGACGTTCGCACCGGCGCCGGCCGCGATGCAGCCGTTCTGGGCACCTCGATCGCGCAACAGGCGCGTGATCCGGCGGGTGTCGACTTCGGCGATCGCGACGACACCATGCGCGCGCAGATAACCGCCGAGATCCTGTGTCGAGCGCCAGTTGCTCGCGCAGGGCGATGCATCGCGGATTACGAGACCCGCGGCGAAGGGCCGCACCGCCTCACTGTCGAGGTCGTTGGTGCCGACGTTGCCGATGTGCGGATAGGTCAGCGTGACCAGTTGCTGTGCATAGGACGGGTCGGTCAGGATCTCCTGATAGCCGGTCATCGCGGTGTTGAACACCACTTCACCGACGGCATAGCCATCGGCACCCGCCGTCGAGCCGCGCAGAACCGTTCCGTCTGCCAAAGCCAGGAATGCTGGAGTCGTCACGTTGGTAATTTCTGACATAAAAAACGGGAACGACCGGTGGGCAGTTCCCGCGCGAAATGTGGCCCGGATTGTACTCGACAGCGCGGCCCCAGGGAAAGGCGCGGCTGCGTCGGGCACCCTGCGTTTCGAGGTCTGACACGATGGATGTGCGGGTCGCGCTCGATCTCGCAGAAGGAACGGCCGTCGGGCGCGAAATCTCCGTCGGCACGCATTCGTTGCCGGTGATTCTGGTGCGTGCCGGAGGCGTCGTGCGGGCCTATCTGAACAGTTGCCCGCACGCCGGCGTGCGGCTCGACTGGACGCCTGACGACTTCCACGACGTCACCGGGGAATTCCTGCAGTGTTCAATGCACGGCGCGCTGTTCGAGCCCGCGACGGGCAACTGCATTGCCGGACCCTGCCGCGGCCAGCGACTGATCTGCGTCGCGGCCGCGCCTGACACCGCCACCACGCTGATCATCGCGGACGTCGAGAAACTGCCCGCAAGCGCCGTTTTCCGGCGGTGAACGCCTCAGCCGCGTTCGACGCGCGGCGGCGTGCGCGTCGCGATGGCGCGATGGATCGTCTGGCTCACGGCGACGGCGACGGCGAGAGCGCGCTTGCCGTCCTCACCGGAAACCGTCGGCGTACGCCCCTCGCCGACGGCATCGACGAACGAACGGATTTCGTCCATCAATGCGTCCGAACGTTCGAAGTGCAGTGTTTCCACCGTCGCGTCGCGTGGCGCACCGAGGCGTCCGCCAGCCTCCACGCTGCCGACCAGCAGCGCATGGTTTGCAAAATCGACCGTGATGTAACTGTCGGCCTGTTGCACAGTCATGGCGCGCACGGCTTCGAGATTGACGCGGCTCGCGGCCAGTTCCGCGACGCAGCCGTCGGCGAAATGCAGTGTGGCTTGGGCGCGATCGATGTCGCCGCTGACGACGACGCTGCCCGTCGCCTCGATACCGACGACCGGACTGTCGACCAGCGACAACGCGATGTCGATGTCGTGAATCATCATGTCGAGCACGACATCGACGTCGGTGCCGCGCTGCTTGTAGACCGACAGGCGGCGCGCTTCGATGCGGGTCGGCCGCGTCAGCAGCGGGCGCAGCGCGAGCACTGCAGGATTGAAGCGTTCGAGATGGCCGACCTGGAATACGAGCCCCCGTGCGTTCGCAAGCTCGATCAACGCTTCGGCCTGGGCCACTGTCTCGGTGACCGGCTTTTCGACCAGCGTGTGCACACCGGCACCGAGGCAGCGTCGCGCAATCTCGAAATGCGTCGCCGGCGGCGTGACGATCGACACGATATCGAGCCCGGCGAGCAGCGGACCGTAGTCGGTACAGGCGTGGACGCCGTATTTCGCGCCCACTTCGCCGACGCGCGCGCTGTCGGTGTCGACGACTGCGACGACGTCGACGTGGGGAAGAGCGAGATATTTTTGAACGTGGAAAGCGCCGAGGTATCCGACCCCGATCACCGCCGCTCTGAGCTTGCGCATGCCATCGACCGCCGCTGTGCCCGCCGCCCGGGCGTGCCTACCTTAGCACGGGCAGGCCGGGCTGACGCGGGACGTTTGCCGGTTGCGCTGGCGCCGCGCGCTGCAAGCAGACGGTGCACTTCACCAGTCGGCGACGGATTTCAGCATCAACGGCTCGGCATAGACCACGCGACGGGAATGCCGGAGTTCGCTCAGCACGTGTGCGATTTCCACCGGATCCGCCGTCCGCGTGAAGGCGACGGTATAGACGCCCTGCGGCGTCGGCCCCTCGATCAGCTCGGCGCCGACCGACAACAACAGCGCCCGCAACTGGCGCTCGGTGATGTTGTCGTAGAAGACCAGATGCGCGCGCACGCTGCCGGCGGAGCTGTCCGCGACATGGCTCTGGCTCATCATGTTCAG
>JADZCB010000159.1 GCA_020851775.1 Gammaproteobacteria bacterium | reverse complement strand
TCGCCGCGCGCCTGCACGTAGACGTCGTTGCCGGCACCGCCGTCGAGGAAGTCGTTGCCCCGCCCGCCGGTGAGTTGATCGTTGCCGCCGAGCGCGACGATGCGATCGACGACGTCGCTGCCGCGCAACGCATCGTCGGTGGCCGTGCCGGGCACGTCGAAGCCGCGCGCGATGAGGTCCTCGTAGCGCAAGACCTGGCCGTCGGCGAACTCGATGGTGTCGACCGTGCGCGGCCCGCCGAGCACATTGTCGAGATCGACGTCCTCGAGATGGATCTGCGGCGCGTCGGGACCGAAGTCGAGCGTGACCGAACCCTGACGCACGAGGAAGTTGAAGGAGCTCAACGACCAGTTCAGATACAGACGGTTCGGCACGCCGGCGGGATCGTGCAAATGGAGGATGGCGAGCCCGGTGTGGGCGAGAACCTGGTAGGAATCTTCCTGCAGTCCACCATGGGCATCGACATGGAAGACGCGCGATCCCGGCGGCAGCGTGGCGGCGTTCACGAACACGATCGCATTGCGCCCGCTGCCGCCGAGCACGAGTCCCGGCGCGCTCAGCGGAACGTAGACGGTGTCGTCGCCGGGTCCTGCGTGCGTCGTCGAGTTCGGGGCGGCGTGGATCACGTCGTTCGCGGCCGTGCCGGCCTGCATCGCGCCGGAGAACGCCACGCGCCCGTAGATCGCATAGACGGCCCCGTTCGCATCGTCGACGGCAAAGAAGTCGTCGAAGCCGTCGCCATTGATGTCACCGGCTGCGCGCAGCAGATGAGCCGCCGAATAGGCCGGCCCCGGCGATGGAAACGTGGTCATGAAGCCGTTCGCACCGTTCAGCGCAGACACGGACAGATGACCGCCGTAGCCGTCGCTGCGGCCGAACACGACGGCGGCATAGGTCGGCTGGTTCATGAAGAGATACGGCGCCGAGCCAAGACCGAGATCGGCACGACCGTCGTCGTTGATGTCCCCGAGCGGCAGCAGCGGTCCCCAGCCGCTCGCGCTCAATGCGCCGTCCCACTCGGTGTAGGGGTAACCGGCATAGGGGTCGACGTGCAGGCGCAATGCATTGAGGCCGTTCGCCGCGTCGAGCACGACCGGCGCCGTCGTGCCGCCATCGAACACGACGCCATACCAGTGCCGCGAGGCGGTATCGCGCCAGACGGTGACGAGCCAGTCATCGCGGCCGTCGCCGTTGAAATCGCCGAGTGGGCGGACAGCCGGCGCGATGACGAGCTGTCCTTCGTAGAACAGCGGTGGCAGCGCCGGGTCCGGCGGCCGGACGAACGTCGGCAGCGACGAACGATCGACGACACTCGCGAAACGCCCGCGATGCCCGTAGAGCACGCGATTGTCCGCGGGGTTCCCGACAGGGGAAGGCAGCAGAATGTCGGCGATGCCGTCGCCGTTGAAGTCGCCGCGCACGGGATGGAACGCGGAGTCCGCATAGCGGAAACCGTCGACGACGTAGTTGTCGATGCGGAACGCTTCGTAGCCGTTCAGGGTCGCCGTACCCAACGCCATCCCGAAGCCGCGCGCGCGACCGAAGCGCACGGTGTCGCCGACGAGGAAGTCGTCGTAGCCGTCGGCGTTCAGATCGCCGAGCGCTGCGATCATCGGTGCTGCACGCGTCGTGCCTTCGGCTTCCGGGGTGACGATCCAGAATCCGTTGGCACCGTTGACGTTCTGCCAGCCGAACACTGCGCCGGGAGCACGTTGCAGCGTCGGCAGCACGTCGAGGCCGAAGACGTCCGCGGCCGCGAGCCCGCCCGGATCGGTCGCCTGCACGCGGACGGCATAGGAGCCGAGTGCGCCGCTCGGAGCGACCCCGGTGAAGCGTCGCGCGCCCGCGTCGAACCGCAACCATGACGGCAGCGGATTGCCGTTTGCGAGCGTCGCCTCGTAGGTGAGCACGGTGCCGGGATTCAAGTCGACGAAGCTCGCGGCAGGCACGCCGAACGAGAACGACTGGCCGAGGTAGATTGCGCGGTTCTCGAGCGCCTGCGCGAGACGCGGCGAGATCGGCACCGTATCGAGCACGCGCAGCCGGAAGTCGCCTGCGCCGAGTACGGTGCCGTCGGCGAAGGCGTAGCGCGCGATCGCGTGCGGCACGACGCTGATCCGGTTGTCACCGATGCCGAGCACATAGTTGTCACCGTCGAGCCCGAGCGTGAGATCGTCAAGCACGGCACCACGGAACTGCAGCGTATTGCGACCGTCGCCATCATCCAGACGCAACTGCACGCCGTGCGCCTCGCTCGGCAACAGATAACGATCGTCACCGGCACCGGCGGAGACGGACGCCGCCGACGCGTCGAGAATGACGTCGTCGTCACCGCCCGTGCCGAGCGCGGTGCCGACCGGCGCGGCGAGCCAGGTGTCGAGGCGCTGGACACGGCCGGCGCGCGACGGATCGTCGAGATGCGCCCCATCGAGCACGATGTCCTCGCCGATGCGAAGTCGGTCGATCGTGCCGCCACGCCAGTCCGTGATGCGCACGCTGCGATCGGACGCCCATGCGAGCCGCAGATCGCTCCCCTGCATCGACACCGTCAGCCGCGCGACGGCGCGCAGGTCGACGAGATGGAGTTCGTCGTTACCACCGGCATCGATGATGACGTCGTGGCCTGCGACGTCGGTCACGATGTAGAAATCGTGTCCGCTACCGCCATCGAGGTAATCGCTGCCGCTGCCGCCGTCGAGCGTGTCGTCGCCACTGCCGCCGACGAGCTGATCTGCACCCGCGTTGCCGGCGAGATCATCGTTGCCATCACCGCCGATCAGGCTGTCGTTGCCCGCCGCGCCGGTGAGGCGATCGTCACCAGCGCCGCCATCGAGCGCGTCGGCGCCGTCCCCACCCCACAGGACATCGTCGCCGTCGTTGCCGAAGAGGCGATCGTCGCCCTCGTCGCCGTACAGCATGTCGCGCCCGTCGTCGCCGGCGAGCATGTCGTTCCCGGACTGGCCACGCAGGACGTCCGCCCCGTCGTCGCCGAACAGGCGATCATCCCCGGGGCCGCCGAGCAGTTCGTCGTCACCGGGACCGCCCTGCAGTTCGTCATCGCCGTCGCCGCCATCGAGGCGATCGTTGCCGTCCGCCTCCAGGCCTTCATTGCCGTGGCCATGGCCAACGAGAAAATCCTCGCCATCGCCGCCGAACAACAGGTCCGCTCCCCCGTTACCGCGCAGATGATCCGCACCGTCTGCCCCGAACAGTACGTCGTCGCCGTCCCCGCCGAGCGCGGTGTCGTCGCCGTCCCCGCCGTCGAGCGTGTCGACACCGGCGCTGCCGAACAGCAGATCGTTGCCTGCGCCGCCATAGAGCACGTCGCCGGCCGGGTCGCGCGGCCGGTTCAGTGCCGAAAGTTCGAGCGCGTTGAAGCCGAGCAGCCGGATCGCGCGCGGATCGCGCAACAGCGAGCCGAGCGTGGTGCCGTGGCGCTCGACGACCCAGTCGGCGCCCGGTCGGTCGAATTCAAGTTCGGCACTCAGCAGATCGTCGCCGTCACCCCCGACGAGCAGATCGCGTCCAACGCCGCCGCCGAGCACGTCGTCGCCGGCGCCGCCTTCGAGGACGTCATCATCGGCGCCGCCCGCGAGTGCGTCGCTGCCTTCTCCGCCGATCAGCGTGTCGTCGCCCGCACCCCCGAGCAGGCTGTCGCGATCCGCACCGCCGTCCATGTGATCGTTGCCCTCACCACCCTCGAGCGCATCGAAGCCGGCATCACCGGACAAGCGATCGTCACCGCCATGGCCACGCAGTTCGTCGTCACCCCCGTCGCCGACGATCTGCTCGGCGACCGCGGTGCCATCGAGCCGATCGGCGCTCGCGGTTCCGGCGATCCGCGGCAGCACGGGATCCGGCACGACGCCGGCCGCGAGCGTGAGTCCGAGATCGCCGGGCACGAAACCGAGGACAGTCACGTTGCCGACGCGCAGTTCCTGTGTCGTGCGATGGTAGGCGAGCGTCAGTGTCAGCTCGTCGGTGCTCTGGACGACGCGCACCACGCCGTCATCGACGACGAGGCGATAGCTGCGTCCCGTCACGCCGACCCACGCATCGCCGATGCGTACGCGCAGTTCGCCGTCGCGATCGACGACGACGTCCCCGCTGCCGGCAAACAGCCGATCGAAGCCCGGACCGCCGATCAGGAGATCGCTGTCGCCGTCATCGGCGACTAGCGCACCGGTGCCATAAAGCGTGTCGTCACCGGGGCCGCCGACCAGCGTATCGGCGTCGTCGCCACCTTCGAGCACGTCGTCGTGCAGACCGCCGTCGAGGTAGTCGCGCCCCGCGCCGCCACTGAGATGATCCGCACCGCCGCCGCCATAGAGACGATCACGGCGCGATGAGCCGGCCACCGCAGCCCCGCCGTCTGCCGCGTCCGTTCCCAGCACGACGCGATCGTCGAGAGTCGCCGGATCCGGCAGCAGATCGAGCGCCGCGAAGCGGAGATCGTGGCGCAGATCGACATGCTCGGTCGGGGGCCAGCCGATCACGGTGCTCCCGGTGCTGTCGACGCGGCGCCGCTCGAGTTCATGGAAATATGTACTGATGCGATCGGCGATCT
>JADZCB010000158.1 GCA_020851775.1 Gammaproteobacteria bacterium | reverse complement strand
ATCACCTCTATCGCGACCCCGAGGTGCAGGACGATCTGGTCCGACGCGGCGCCGAGCCTCATGAGCCCTTGCCTCAGTTGGTGCAGATTGCCTACACCTTGCTCGGCGCAGACTGGCGGGAAACCCTGTCCGCGTGGCAACAGGCAGGCCACCTGTCGCCCCCGGTCATGCTGACGGTGTGCAACAAGACCGAGACGGCCGCGCGCGTCGAGCACTATTTCCGACAAGGCGATGCCCATTGGCCCGAGTTGAAGGCGCCGACGCGCACTTTGCGTGTCGATTCGAAAGTGCTGGAGAAGGCTGAAAGCGGCGAAACCGCGAGTGCCGACAAGGCCTACGAAGAGGTGCTCAATACCATTCTCGACGCAGCGCGCATTCCCGACGCCTGCAAGGCACCGTTGCGGGAATTGAAGAAGGAGGAACTGTTGCGCGCGATCGTCGACAACGTCGGCAAGCGTGGGACGGCGGGTCAGGATCTGCAGAACGTCATTTCGGTGGCCATGCTGTCCGAAGGCTGGGACGCGAAGAACGTCACCCACATCATGGGGCTGCGTGCGTTCACCAGCCAATTGCTGTGTGAACAAGTTATCGGGCGCGGGTTGCGTCGCGTGTCGTATGACACCGAACCGGTAGTGTGCCCGGACGGGCAGACTCGCGAATTGTTCCGTGCCGAGTTCGTGAATGTGTTCGGCGTGCCGCTGTCGATTTTCCAGGACGTCAGCGGACCGGACGAGCCGCCCCTGCCCCCGAAAGCCAGCGTGCAAATAGAGGCGCTGGCGGACCGCGCAGATCGCGAAATCAGCTGGCCGAATGTGCTGAGAGTGGATGTCGTGGTGCAGCCCGCGCTGACGGTCGACTGGGAGCGCCTGCCTGCTCTGAAGATTGACCCGGCGCTGGTCCCTATCACGGCGGATCTCGCGCCGGCCCTCGGCCACGCGGCCGACATGTCCAAGGCCGTATCCATCGATCTGGAGGCGCTGCCCGAGGAGTTCCGGCTCCAGCGGCTGATGTTTCTTGCGGCGCGCAAAGCGCTCGCCTCGATGGAGCACGGGTTCTCAGGCGGACGCGAACTGCTGATTCAACAGCTCGTTCGCCTGGTCGAGCAGTTCTTTCACTCCCCGGCGCTGGACATTCCGTCGCTGTTCCATCAGGAGCCACTGCGCAAGCGCATTCTGGTGGCGCTTACGATCGATTCGGTGGTCCAACATGTCGTGGCTCACCTGCAACAGCAGAACGCGACGCGCTTCGAGCCGGTATTCGATCCGGAATTTCCAATCGGCTCGACACGTCTGATGAGAACCTGGTACTCCACGCGTCCGGTCTTGGTCACCAGCAAATCGCAAATTAGTCACACGGTCGTCGACGGCACGTGGGAGTTCTACACGGCAGCGCTGTTGGAGAAACGCAGCGACGTCGCAGCCTATGCCAAGAACGATCACCTCGGCTTCCACATCTACTACCTATGGCGTGGAAGCAAGCGCAAGTACGTGCCGGATTTCCTGATCCGGTTGGCCAACGGAAAGCACCTGGTATTAGAGATCAAAGGTGAAGACTCCGACCAGAATCGCAACAAGCGCATGGCCCTGGACAGTTGGGTGCGTGCGGTCAATCAGCGAGGCGGGTTCGGCGTCTGGTGCTGGGACGTGGTGAAGGGGGAGCCGTCCAGGGTAGATGTCGTGATTGCGCATCATGCGGCGAGCGCGGCGCCTTCCGATGCGATGGGCGATTCAAGCCTCGACCGTATGTCAAGCCGCCCTCTTGGTTTGTAATCGCAAGCTGGCCGCAGTCAGCCAGGATGCCGCACGCTTCAGCTCCGCCCGGAGGAGAGGTTCCGCCGAGATTTTTTTGTGCGTAGTGCAGGAGTCGAACCCACGAACTTCGGAATCAAACGTCCGGTGCGTCTACCAATTCCGCCACCCGGGCAGCTCGCGTGTAATCTTGAGCCGAGTGACCGCGCGAAAGGGAGCGCCTTCAGTCCTGCGCGACCACCGGCGTCACTTCTTCACGTTGCCGGATCCAACTGCGTCCGCTCAAGACGGCGAGCGCGGCGCCAATCAGCGCAAATCCCAGGTACTCGGCGGGTGACGCCTGTTCCCCGAAGGTCCAGTGGGCGCTGATCAGCGCGACGACCGGTATCGCGAGCATGCCCATGCTCGCCGCGCCGGTATGCAGATGCTTCAAGGCGTAGATCCACAGGAACCAGCACAGCGCAGTCGACACGCTCGCGAGCACGAACAGGATGATCGCGAATTCCCACGACCAGGCGGTGGCCGGCTCGCCGGTCAGATGCGCGATCAGCCACAGCGGGCCGGTGCCGAAAATCATCTGCCAGGTCGTCAGGCTCAGCAGATCGATCGGCGCCTTGCGCTGCATGCGCTTGATCTCGACCGAACTCGCCGCCCACGCGATACCGGAAGAGACGGCGAGCACCTTGCTGAGCAGCGAACCCTGCAGGTCCCACGGCTGCACGATCGACACGAGGCCTGCGAACGCGAGACCGAGGGCGAGCCATTGCCAGTCGCGGATACGCTCGCCCAGCACCGGCCAGGCAAACGCGACGGTCCAGAACGGCATCGTGAAGACGAGGATCGCCGTGCGCCCGATGCTGCCTTCGACCAGCGCCCACATGCTGATCCCGACGAAGCCGGTGGTCTGCAGCAGACCGAGTCGCAGCAGTTCCGGTACGCGCGCCGGTACGAGGTGGCGCCGGGTCAGCGCGAGCGCCGCAAGGAGGAAAAGAGACGCAATGCTCATGCGCCACGCCGAAAACGTGAACGGGCCGGCGGCCGCCAGCGCGACCTTGTTCAGCACCCAGCTATAGCCCCATGCGAGGGTGATGAAGACCATGGCGGCCAGCGGCAACAGCGCGTGCATGAAACGGGATCCGGGACGGGTCGGGGCAGGGCGCTACTGTAGGGACCCGTGCGGGACCCGGCAATCACGCCGCGCGAAATGATCTCCCTCATTCGGGGGAGACGCCGTGGGTGGCAAGCGGCGGCATCGTGGTTAGAATGGCGCGCTGCAACATCGCCACCGCGTGATTCGATGTACGTGACGCCGACCGTCCGCTGTGCCCTCCGGGACCTTCCACCGGCGTGTCGTCCCGCATGAGCCACGCCGGCACGCGCGGCGGACTGCGTCAGAGCGTGACGCTTGCGGCGCTCGGGGTCGTGTTCGGCGACATCGGCACGAGTCCCTTGTACGCGCTCCGCCAGTGTTTCATGCAGGGCCATCTCGCGATCGACGAACCGGCACTGCTCGGCGTGCTGTCGATGATGTTCTGGGCGCTCGTGATCGTCATCTCGCTCGAATACATCACGTTCGTGCTGCGCGCGGACAATGATGGCGAAGGCGGTGTGCTCGCGCTGATGGCGCTCGTCGTCACCCGCATCGAGAAACACCGGCAATGGCGCGGGGCGCTGACGACGCTCGGACTCGTCGGCGCCGCTCTCCTGTTCGCCGACGCGATGATCACGCCGGCGATTTCGGTACTGAGTGCCGTCGAAGGCCTGCAGGTGCAGGCCCCGGTGCTGGCGCCGTATGTCGTGCCGTTGACGGTCGTGATCCTGAGCGCCCTCTATCTGTCCCAGCGCTTCGGGACCGGCCGCATCGGCGCGGTGTTCGGCCCGATCATCGCGCTGTGGTTCACTGCGCTCGGCGCCATCGGGCTCGCGTCGATCATCGAGACGCCGGCGGTGCTCGCGGCGTTGAACCCGTGGTATGGCCTGCGCCTGTTCCTCGACCACGGGGTCATCGCGTTCCTGGTGATGAGCGCGGTGTTCCTCGTCGTCACTGGCGGTGAATCGCTGTATGCCGATATGGGCCATTTCGGCCGGCGGCCGATCCGGCGGGCGTGGTTCATGATCGTGTTGCCGGGGCTCGTGCTGAACTATTTCGGGCAGGGCGCGCTGCTGCTGCGCTCGCCCGAGGCGCTCGATCACGTGTTCTTCGCCGCCGTACCCGGCTGGGCCTTGTACCCGATGGTCGCGCTCGCGACCGTCGCCGCGGTGACGGCCTCGCAGACGGTCATCTCGGGCGCCTTCTCGGTCGCGAACACCGCCGTACAGCTCGGCTTTCTGCCGCGCCTGTTCATCCGCCAGACGTCGCGTGCCGCCAAAGGTCAGATCTACGTCCCGGCCATCAACTGGGTGTTCATGACGGGCACACTGTCGCTGGTGGTGTGGTTCGAGCAGTCGAGCCGGCTCGCCGCCGCCTACGGGGTGGCGGTGTCGACGACGATGCTCGTCACGACGCTGTTTCTCTATTTCGTCGCGCGTCACGTGTGGAACTGGTCGCGCCTGCGGGCCGTCGTGCTCACCGTCCCGTTCGTCACGTTGAACCTGCTGTTCTTCTCGTCGAATCTCGTGAAGATTCCGGCCGGCGGCTGGCTCCCGGCACTGATCGCGCTGTTCGTGTTCATGATCATGGACACCTGGCGGCAGGGGCGGGCAGCGCTGTATCGGGCGCTCGACGCCGAACATCTCGATCTCGCGCTGTTCCTGTCGAGCATCGGGATCGATCCGCCGGTGCGGGTGTCCGGTACGGCGATATTCCTGACCGGTACGCGTGAAGGAGCGCCGCGCGCACTGCTGCACAACATGAAACACAACCGGGTGCTGCACGAGGCCGTGGTGCTGTTGACCGTGGCGACGGCGCGCGTGCCGTTCGTCGCGCCGACGCAGCGCATCGAGTACGAGACGCTCGGGCAGGGCGTCAGCCGCATGGTGCTGACCTACGGCTTCATGGAACGCCCGCATCTGCCGCGCGATCTGCGTGAAGCGGCGGTGCCGGGCTTCGTCTATGACGAAATGGACACCACGTTCTTTCTCGGTCGCGAGGCAGTCCTGGTGGGGCCGGGACGTGGCTGGTTTGCGCGCCTGCGCGGCCATCTGTTCGCGCTGTTGTCGCGCAATGCGACGAACGCCGCGAAGTTCTTCCGTCTGCCGCCGAACCGCGTGATCGAAATCGGCGCGCAGATCGAGATCTGAGCGACGCCGAGTTCAGAGATCGCCGAAGTCGGGCGCGAACTCGTCGGCCGCCTGGTGCGTGTCCGGCGTCGGCGTGACGGGCACCGGGGCCGTCGCCGATTCGATGGGCGAGCCGGACTTGTCGGGTGTCGACGCGGGCGGCGCCGCATCGCCGATTGTCGGCCGCGTCGTGGAAGAGGGGACACTCGGGACTTCGGCAGTCATGTCGTCCGACAGCGGCAGCTCGGGTATGACCTCGTCGTCCGGATTCGTCGCCACCGCGTGCAGGTCGCCGGCGCCGTCGAGGTCGGGTTCGGCACTCGGGATCTCTGCCGGCGGGTCCTCGGGCGCCGTCGTTTCGGGTATGGCCTCGTCATCTGCGCCCGACGCCGCCGTGGGCGTGCCGACGCTGCCGTCGCCGTCGAGCCCGGCGCGTTCGGCCGGAGGCGGCAGGCCGGCATCGACCGGCGGCACCGGCTCTTCCTCCCCACCGTTGCCTTCGCCCTCCGACACCGCTTCCTCGGCCGCCTTGTTCATCACGATGATGCTGATCCGGCGGTTGATCGGGCTGAACGGATTGGCCTGGTCGAACAGCACCGACGAACTCAGGCCGACGACACGGCCGATCTTGTCTTCGGGCATGCCGCCGGCCACGAGTTCGCGACGTGCGGCATTGGCGCGATCGGCGGACAGCTCCCAGTTGCTGTAACCGTTGCTGCTCGCATACGGCGTGCGATCGGTATGGCCCGAAATGCTGATCCGGTTCGGCACCTGGTTGATGACCTTCACGAGCTCGCGCAGGATGACGCGCGTGTAGTCCTGCAGCACGGGGCTGCCGACCGCGAACATCGGGCGGTTCTCCTGGTCGACGATCTGGATGCGCAGCCCTTCGTTCGTGATGTCGAGCAGAAGCTGATCCTTGAACGGCTTCAGGGCCTGTCCGGCTTCGATCGCCTCCTTCAGTTCCTCGAGCAGCGACTCCATGCGCTCGCGCTCGGCAGCGGCCGCCATTTCCTCCGCCTTTTCTTCGGACGGCGCGCCGGTTCCCGGCTGTTCGAAGTCCCGTTCGCCCGGCAGGTTGTCCGGAAAGGCCGATGGGCCGTCGCCGTCGAGAATGCCATCGCCGCCGTCGAGCACCGGGCTCTTGCCGGCACCGCCGGGGCCGCTCGACGCGAGCGGATCGTTCATGTAATTGGAGATCGCGGCCCGCTGCTCGGGGGTCGTCGAGCCGAGCAGCCACATCAGCATGAAGAAGGCCATCATCGCCGTGACGAAGTCCGCGAAGGCGACCTTCCAGGCGCCACCGTGGTGGCCGTGGCCGCCTTTCTTGATCTTCTTGACGATGATCGGGGGTGCTTCGACTGCCATCTTGGCTGCTTGCCGACGCGGAGGCGGCTGCGCTTACTTGCGCTTCACGTGCTCTTCGAGCTCGCGAAAGGTCGGTCGCTCGGTGGAGAAAATGGCCTTGCGCCCGAACTCCACAGCGACTTGCGGCGAGTAGCCCTGCTGTGAGGCGAGCAGCACCGTCTTCAGGACCTTGAAGAATTGCGATTCGTCGCGCGTGCAGTGCTCGAGCAGGGTCGACATCGGTCCGACGAAGCCGTAGGCGAGCAGGATGCCGAGAAAGGTGCCGACGAGCGCGGCGGCGACGTGATGCCCGATCTCCTCGGGCGGACCCCCGAGAGCGCCCATCGTGATCACGATGCCGAGTACCGCGGCGACGATACCAAAGCCCGGCAGACCATCCGCGATGCGGGTCAACGCCGCGGCGGGCTGGTGAGCTTCCTCGTGATGCGTATCGAGTTCGACGTCCATGAGGTTCTCGAGCTCGAAGGCGTTCTTGATGCTGCCACCGACCATCAGGCGCAGGTAGTCGGTCAGGAAATCGACCGCATGATGGTTGTGCAGCAGTTTCGGATACTTGCCGAAGATGTTGCTCTTTTCCGGATCTTCGACATCCGCTTCGAGTGACATCATGCCTTCCTTGCGCGCCTTCGTGAGCAGGTCGTAGATCAGCGCGAGGGCGTCGAGGTAGTAGGCCTTCGTGTAGGGCGAACCCTTGAACAGACTCGGCAGGTGCTTCGTGACGGCCTTGATCACCTTGCCCGGATTCGCGATCACGAACGCACCGAACGCGGCACCGCCGATGACGAGCAGTTCGTACGGCTGCCACAGGGCGGCGAGGTGGCCGTGGGACAGCACGAAACCGCCCGCGACACAGCCGAGCACGAGCACGATGCCGATGATGACGTTCATGACGAGGAGAAAGCCCGCTCAGAGAAATCCGTGACGGGGGTCATATCGGCGAGCGGGTCGGCGCGCTTTAGGGACGCGCGGCCTGCGGAAGTCCGTCACCTGCAGCGGGCGGGCCCCACTGAGCAAGTCCACGACGAGGATGTGCAGCGTGGCCCTAAAGTTCGGCCGGCCGGGCGCCGCTGATGAATGCATGTACGTGCTGCTTTCCAGACCGGCGCCGCAAGTCCGCGCACACTCTCGACCGTGGCTTCGCGCATGAGCACGTCCGGCTCCCTGTTCGGCGGGATCCCGTTGCGCGATCAGCTCCATGTGCTGTTGCTCGAGGATAATCCCGGCGACGTCATGCTGATCCGCTCGGTGGTCGAAGACCAGGCCCACAAACTGCTGTGGATCGAGCACGTGACGAGCCTGGCGGCGGCGACCGACAAGCTGCAGCGGGTTCACTTCGATGCGATCATCACCGATCTGCATCTGCCGGATTCCGATGGCACCGACACATTGCGCGAGCTGACGACGATAGCGCCCGACGTACCGTTGATCGTGCTGACGCACTGCGACGACGATCCCTTCGCGCTCGAGCTGCTGAAGCACGGCGCCCAGGATTACCTGGTAAAGGGGCAGAGCGACGGCCCGTTGATCCTGAAGACCATCCGTTACGCGATCGAGCGCAAGGAGTCCGATCAGCATTTCGCCTTTCTGTCGCACTACGACAAGCTGACGGGGCTGGCGAACCGCGAATTGTTCCGTGACCGCCTGCATCAGGCGATGTCGCGGGCCGAGCGCGCCGGCAAGCTGGTCGCGCTGCTGTTCCTCGATCTGGATCGTTTCAAGTCGGTCAACGACACGCTGGGACATCTCGCCGGCGACGAGCTCCTGGTCGAGGTCGCGAGCCGGCTGAAGACCTGCGTGCGCAAAACGGACACCATCGCGCGGCTCGGCGGCGACGAATTCACGGTGATACTCGAAGGGCTCGACGCGCCGGTCGATGCGGAAATCGTCTGTCGCAAGATCATCAAGTCGCTCGAAGCACCGCTGATGCTGCGGAACCACGAAATCTACGTGACGACCAGCATCGGCGTGACGTTTTTCCCGAGCGACGACGTCGACCTCAATGGGCTGCTGCGCAATGCCGATGCCGCGATGTATCGCGCGAAGGAGGAGGGCCGGAACAAATTCCATCTGTTCACGGCCGATCTGAGCGCCCGCGCCGTCAAGCGCATGGGCATCGAATCGGCATTGCGCCACGCGGTCGAGCGCCAGGAGTTCTTTCTCGTCTATCAGCCGAAGATTTCGGTGCTGAGCGGCGAGGTGCTCGGCGCCGAGGCGCTGCTCCGCTGGGAGAATCCACAGCGCGGGCTGGTCTCGCCGGTCGACTTCATCCCGGTGGCGGAAGAAACGGGGTTGATCGTCCCAATCGGCGAATGGGTGCTGCGACGGGCCTGCGCGGACATCCGCAAATGGCATGCGGCGGGCTTCGACCACGTCAGCGTCGCGGTCAATCTGTCGGCGCGCCAGTTCCGGCACGGCGAACTCGTCGACGTGGTGCGCCAGGCCTTGCAGGAGTCCGGCATCGCCCCGCGTCAGCTCGAACTCGAAATCACCGAAAGTCTGCTGATGGACGATACCGAAGCGAGCCAGATCGCGCTGAGCGAGCTGAAGGCGCTCGGCACTGCGATCTACCTCGACGATTTCGGTACGGGCTACTCGTCGCTGGCCTATCTGAAGAAATTCCCGCTCGACGGACTCAAGATCGACCGCTCCTTCATCCACGACCTGCCCGGTGATCCGGACGACGAGGCCATCACGCATGCGATTCTCGCGCTGAGCCAGGCCTTGCGGCTGCGGGTCGTCGCCGAGGGGGTCGAGAACGAGGCCCAGCTCGAGTTCCTGCGTCGGGCCGGTTGCAACGATGTGCAGGGTTATTTCTTCAGCAAACCGCTGGTCTTCGACAAATTCCTCGAATGGCTGCAGCGCTCGACCCCCTCGCGGCTCGGGAGGGCGGGCAACCAGGGCTGGTAGGCGGGCCGTCCGGGGGCAGTGCCCCGAACCTCTCCACACGAGCGACGTCAAAGCGCCCCGATGCCGGCCTCCGGTGCCGGTCGTCAGCGTTGCCGAGCTGCAACAATTTGCACCGAAGCGCTGCCGCATTGGCCCCAAGCGTTTGCTTTTTCAGCCTTATCCCATAAAATGCTGTTGCTTTTTGACACTATTACAAAAATGCGGCGGGTTGCGGACGCCCGCTCGGCCCCGAGTGGAATGTCAGACATCGGCCGGATTCCGCCGCGCAATCCGCGCGGACGGCGATGCGGGTCGACGTGTGCCGACTGGTGACACACGGCATGACAGGCTTCGCGGCGCCGCTGGCGCTGCCGAACAACACCATTTGAGGCCAAGCCTCATAAACGAGCGGCAGCATGAACGAACGAATCGAAGTGATCCCGCAAGTCCACGGCGCCTTGCGTACCGACATCTTCCATCAGCCGGCCGTGCATGCGCTCGAGCCCGCCGCCGATCCGGTGCAGCTCGCGATGACCCGCGCGGCACAGGCGATGCTCCTGCGGCAGGCCGACGACGGGCACTGGCGTTTCGATCTCGAGGCCGACGCGACGATCCCGTCCGAATATCTGATGCTGCAGTACTTCTTCGGCAGCGTCGACGCGCGCCGCGAGCAGCGCATTGCGAACTACCTGCGCCGCAACCAGCTCGCGAACGGGAGCTGGTCGCTGTACCACGGCGGTCCCGGCGACATCAGTGCGACGGTCAAGGCGTATTTCGCGTTGAAACTCGCTGGCGACTCGCCGGACGCGCCACACATGGTCGAAGCCCGGCACTGGGTCAAGGCGAACGGCGGCGCCGAACACTGCAACGTGTTCACGCGCATCGCGCTCGCGATGTTCGGCCAGATGCCGTGGGAATGCGCACCGGCGATGCCGGTCGAAATCATGTTCCTGCCGAAGTGGTGGTTCTTCAATCTGAGCAAGGTCTCGTACTGGTCGCGCTGTGTCATCGTGCCGCTGCTCGTGATCTACGCGAAGCGACCGGTCGTCAAGCTGAAGGCCGAGCAGGGTATCCGCGAGCTCTTCATCGAGCCGCCGGAGACGCTGCGCAATCTCGACAAGTTCAAGCCGGGCAGATGGCTCGCGAACAGCTTCCTGCTGATCGACCGCGCGCTGAAGGCGATCGACCCGTGGATGCCGTCGATCATCCGTGACCGCGCGATCCGGCGGGCCGAGCAGTGGACGCGCCAGCATGCCAAGGGAACCGGCGGCATCGGCGGCATCTATCCGGCGATGGCGAATGCAGCGGTTGCGCTGAAGCTGCTCGGCGCAGCGCCGGACGATCCGGATCTCGTGCGCACGTTGACGGCCATCGACGATCTGATTGTCGAATGCAAGCAGGAAACCTGGGTCCAGCCATGCGTATCGCCGATCTGGGACACCTGCCTGATGCTGTCGGCGCTGACCGAAGCCGGCACGAACCCCGAGCATGCCGCGATCCGACAGGCCGTCGAGTGGCTGTTCGACCAGCAGGTCTTCGTGCCGGGTGACTGGTGTGCCCAGGCCAAGGGGCTCACCGGCGGCGGCTGGGCCTTCCAGTACGAGAACGAGCAGTATCCCGATATCGACGACACCGGCATGGTGCTGATGGCGCTGCTGCGCGCCGGCGCGCATGACAACCCGCACAAGCTCAAGCGGCTGAACCAGGCCGTGAACTGGATGCTCGGCATGCAGAATGCCGACGGCAGTTGGGCGGCCTTCGACATCGGCAACGAGTGCACCTATCTCAACAATATTCCATTCGCCGATCACGGCGCGCTGGTCGATCCGGGCACTGCCGATCTCACCGCGCGCTGCATCGAGCTGCTCGCGATGCTCGGCTACGACCGTCAGTTTCCGCCGATCGCGCGCGCGGTCGATTTTCTCAAGCGCGACCAGGATCCAAGCGGTGCCTGGTACGGGCGCTGGGGTGTGAACTACATCTACGGGACCTGGAGCGTGCTCGCCGGTCTTGGCATGGTCGGCGAGGACGTGAACCAGCCGTATATCCGCAAGGCCGTAGACTGGTTGAAGAACGGCCAGAACGCCGATGGTGGCTGGGGTGAGAGTTGCAACACCTACGACGATCCGATGCTGAAAGGGCGCGGTGAGAGCACTGCGGCCCAGACGGCGTGGGCGCTGCTCGGCCTGATGGCGGTCGGCGAAGTCCATGCGTCCGAAGTCCGCAAGGGGGTCGAGTACCTGATCCGCCACCAGCAGGAAAACGGCGAGTGGCACGATCTGCCGTACACCGGCACGGGTTTCCCGCGCGTGTTCTACCTGCGTTACTACGGATACAGCCGGTTCTTCCCGCTCTGGGCGCTCGGCACCTACGCGCGACTGCGCCGCGGTCTGCCGACTCGTCAGCACGAAGTGCTCGCGCAGGGGCCGATCGATCTCGGTCCGCTGGCGGTGCTCGACGCGGCCTGATCTGCGCGCCGATCGCCCGGTCGGCAGCTTCGGCTGGCGTTCACGCGCCGCTTCCAGGCAGGATGCCGATGCGCGCGGATGACGTACATGCCCGCGCTTACCGCAGACGTCCGCGTGACGGGTGCGCGTGTCGAGCAGCCCGGATCAGAACCCGCGCACGCGGCGTGCGCGGCCTTGGAGTGAGCCCAGAATCATGTCGGATTACATTCCTCCTCTCGATGACATGCGCTTCGTCATCGAACATCTCGGCCCGTTGGCAGACATCACTGCGCTGCCCGGTCACGGCGACGCCACCGCCGATCTCGTCGACGCCGTACTCGCCGAGGCCGGCAGGTTCGCCACCGAAGTACTCTCTCCGCTGAACCGCACCGGCGACACCGACGGCGCGCGGCACACCGGTGACGGCGTGCGCACCACGCCGGGCTGGCAAGAGGCATATCGGGCCTTCGTCGACGGCGGCTGGAACGGCATCGGCTGTGCGCCGGAATTCGGTGGTCAGGGCCTGCCGAAGCTGGTGTCGACCGCGGTCGCCGAGATGTGGAACTCGGCGAACCTGGCGTTCGCGCTCGGTCCGATGCTGACCCAGGGCGCGATCGAGGCGATCGAAGTGCACGGGACCGACGCCCAGCGCGAAATGTATCTGCACAAGATGGTGTCGGGCGAATGGACCGGCACGATGAACCTGACCGAACCGCAGGCGGGATCCGATCTCTCGGTCGTGCGCACGCGCGCGGTACCGGCCGGCGATCACTATCTGATCAGCGGTCAGAAGATCTTCATCACCTACGGCGAGCACGATCTGACCGGCAACATCGTGCACCTGGTGCTCGCCCGGCTCCAGGATGCGCCGGGCGGTACGCGCGGCCTGTCGCTGTTCATCGTGCCGAAATTTCTGGTCAATCCCGACGGCACGCTCGGACCGCGCAACGATGTGCGCTGCGCGTCGATCGAGCACAAGCTCGGCATCCACGGCAGCCCGACCGCCGTAATGCTCTACGGCGAGAACGGCGGCGCACACGGTTATCTCGTCGGGGAACCGAACCGCGGCCTCGAATACATGTTCACGATGATGAACAACGCGCGCCACGCCGTCGGCCTCGAGGGCGTCGCGATTGGTGAACGTGCCTATCAGCGCGCGCTCGCCTTCGCGCGCGAGCGGGTGCAGGGCCGGCCGGCCGGCTACGGCGGCGGCACGACGCCTGTGATCATCGAACACCCGGACGTGCGCCGCATGCTGCTCGCGATGAAGTCGCAGACCGAGGCGATGCGCGCGCTCGCCTATGTCTGTGGCGCCGCGTTCGACCGCGCGGCGCGCGAGACGGAGCCCGGGCGTCGGACATGGTGGCAGCGCCGTGGCGATCTGCTGACGCCGATCGTCAAGGGATGGTGCACCGAAACGGGTATCGAGCTTGCCTCGCTCGGCGTCCAGATCCACGGCGGCATGGGCTATGTCGAGGAGACCGGTGCCGCACAATACCTGCGTGATGCGCGCATCACGACGATTTACGAAGGCACGACCGGCGTCCAGGCGCAGGACCTCGTCGGCCGCAAGACACAGCGCGACGGCGGACGCGGCGCGCGCGAACTGCTCGACGAGATCCGCGCGACCGTCGATGCACTCGCCGCGCATGACGATCCGCGCGCGGCGACGCTGGCGCGCGAACTCGCCGCCGGCGTCGCGGCCGTCGACGCGGCACTCGCATGGCTGCTCGCGGCAGGCGGTGAGGATCCGCGGCTGCCGGCGGCGGCGTCGGTCCATTATCTGCGCTTGTGGGGCATCGTCTGCGGCGGCTGGCTGCTCGGCGTCAGCGCGCTCGCCTGTCTGCACGGTGCCGGTACGGATGCCGCCTTCCGCGATGCGAAGTTGAACACGGCGCAGTTCTACGCCGTACAGGTGCTGTGCGAGGCGGCGTCTCTGCAACGGAAGATCAGCGACGGCTCGGCGGCGGTACTGACACTCGACGCCGCGGCATTCTGAGCACGTCGCACGGATGCGCGACGCCGCCGGATGCCGTGCGCCACCGCGTCTCGCCGGTGTCCGCACCCATCTGGTAAGGTGACGGCCTGTCACCGTTTCCCCCGTGATGACCATGCCCTGGCCGTTCGTCCGCACGCTCGAAGCGCAGGCATCCGCCTGGTATCTCTCGCGCTGCCACAGCCTCGCCGACTTGCGCCGGATTGCGAAGTGGCGCGTGCCGGCGCCGATGTTCCATTACATGGACGGCGCAGCCGACGATGAAGTGACGATGCGGCGCAACGAGTCCGACTTCGATGCGCTCGAGCTGCTGCCGCGCAATCTCGTCGATCTCTCGGGCATCGACACCGGCACAACGGTGCTCGGCCAGCCGATCAGCATGCCGCTGATGCTCGCACCGACGGGCATGTCGCGGCTGTTTCATTGGCAGGGCGAACTCGCGGTGGCGCGTGCCGCGGCGCGTGCCGGCACCGTCTATGCGCTGTCGACGGTCGGCACACATTCGATCGAAGAAGTCGCGGCCGTCGGCGACGGCCCGAAGTGGTTCCAGATC
The DNA here is from genome assembly GCA_020851775.1 of Gammaproteobacteria bacterium. Taxonomy (GTDB): domain Bacteria; phylum Pseudomonadota; class Gammaproteobacteria. Next base: position 3,146 of record JADZCB010000158.1, on the reverse strand, counting down.
TACGTGTTCAAGGATCGCGGGCTCGTCAGCGAATTCATCGAGCGGTGTCGCGCGGCGCGCTACCACGCGCTGTGCCTGACCATCGATCTCCCGATGACCGGCAATCGTGAGCGCGATCTGCGCACCGGCATGACCGTACCGCCCGCGTTGACGCTGAAGAGCTGGCTGAGCTTCTTCCTGAATCCGCTGTGGTCGCTGTGCCACGTCAGCTCGCCGCCGTTCACGCTCGCCAACGTCGCACACCGCGTCGACAGCGGGCACGACGTCCAGACGCTGCAGAAGTACATAGGCTCGCAGTTCGACCGCACCGTCACCTGGGACGACGCGCGCGCGATGATCGAGCAGTGGAACGGGCCGTTCGCGATCAAGGGCATCCTGACGGCCGACGATGCGAAGCGCGCCGTCGACATCGGCGCCAACGCGATCGTCGTGTCGAACCACGGTGGGCGGCAGCTCGATCACGTACCGTCGCCGATCGACGTGCTGCCGTCGATCGTCGAAGCCGTCGACGGCCGGGTGGAAATCATCGTCGATGGCGGTGTGCGACGTGGCACCGACGTGCTGAAGGCGCTCGCGCTCGGCGCGAAGGCCTGCATGACCGGCCGCGGTTACCTGTTCGGTCTCGGCGCGGGCGGCGAAGCCGGCGTCGATCGCGCCCTCGCCCAGTATCGCAAGGAAATCACGCTCGACATGGCCCTGCTGGGCGTGCGCAACATCAACGAGATAGGTCCTCACCATGTCCGCCGTCGCACCCGAATTCGAGACTGACATCCCGACCCTCCGGCGCATCCTCGCCGAGAGCCATACGATCGCCGTCGTCGGCCTGTCCGCGAACTGGCATCGTCCGAGCAACTTCGCCGCGAAATACATGCAGGAACACGGCTACCGCGTGATCCCGGTGAATCCGCAGTACGACGAAGTCCTCGGCGAGCGCTGCTACAAGCGATTGCTCGACGTCCCCGGGAAGATCGACATCGTCGACTGCTTTCGTGCCGCAAGCGAGATCCCGGCAATCGTCGAGGACGCCATCGCGATCGGCGCGAAAGTCCTGTGGACGCAGCTCGGCATCGTCGACAACGCGGCCGCGCGACGGGCGCGCGACGCAGGCCTCGAGGTCGTCATGGATCGTTGCGTGAAGATCGAGCATGCACGGCTCTTCGGCGGTCTCAATTTCGTCGGCGTGAACACCCGGGTCATCTCGTCGAAGCGTCCCCGTCACGTCGCCAACTGAGGAAGAGACTGGTTCCATGGCCGATCGCAATTACGGATTCGAAACACTCTGTCTGCACGCCGGACAGATCCCGGACGCCGCGACGGGCTCGCGGGCTGCGCCGATCTACCAGACGACGTCCTACGTCTTCGACAGCGCCGACCACGCCGCGAGCCTGTTCAATCTGCAGACCTTCGGCAACGTCTATACGCGCCTGTCGAACCCGACGACGGCGATGTTCGAGGAGCGCATGGCGGCGCTCGAAGGCGGACGCGCCGCAGTCGCTGTCAGTTCCGGCCTGTCCGCGCAGATGGTCGTGCTGCTGACGCTGCTCGAGGCGGGCGATCACCTCGTCTCGTCGAAGTCGCTCTACGGCGGCACCTACTCGCAGTTCGATGTCAGTTTCAGGCGCCTGGGAATCGCGACGAGTTTCGTCGACTTCGACGACTGCGACGCCATTGCGGCAGCGATCACGCCGCGGACGAAGGCCCTCTACGCCGAGGCGCTCGGCAATCCGCTGATCAACGTGCTCGATATCGAAAAGGTCGCCGACGTCGCCCGCGCGCATGGCGTGCCGCTCGTCGTCGACAACACGTTCCCGACGCCATTCCTGTGCCGGCCGATGGAATGGGGGGCGGACATCTGTGTGCACTCGGCGACGAAGTTCATCGGTGGCCACGGCACGTCGATCGGCGGCGTGCTCGTCGAATCGGGTCGCTTCCCGTGGGACAACGGTCGCTTCCCCGGCATGATCGAGCCGTCGGACGGCTATCACGGCGTGAAATTCTACGAGACCTTCGGTGACTTCGGCTTCACGATGAAGGCGCGTCTCGAAACCCTGCGCACGCTGGGCCCGGCGCTCGCGCCGTTCAATGCATGGCTGTTCCTGCAGGGACTCGAGACGCTGCCGCTGCGGATGGAACGGCATTGCGAAAATGCCCTGAAGGTCGCGTGCTTCCTGCGCGATCATCCCATGGTGAGCTGGGTGCGCTACCCGAGCCTGCCGGGCGATCGCTATCACGCACTCGCGCAGAAATACTGTCCGCGCGGTGCCAGCTCGGTGATGTCGTTCGGCATCAAGGGCGGGCAGGCGGCAGGGGTCCGGTTCATCGAGAACGTGCAGTTCCTGAGTCATCTCGCCAACGTCGGCGACGCGAAGTCGCTCGTCATCCATCCGGCGTCGACGACGCATCGGCAGATGTCGGAGGAACAGCAGATCGCGGCCGGTGTCGGCCCCGACATGATCCGCATATCGGTCGGGCTCGAAACCGCCGACGACATTCTGTGGGATCTCGACCAGGCGCTCGCGAAGTCACAGCGCTGATCGCGCAACGACAGGAACCACCATCATGACCGAGCCCCTCACCGGCCTCATTGCACGTTTTCGCGAGCTGCTCGGCCCGAGCGGTGTGCTGACCGGCGACGACGTCAGCGCGCGCAGGATTCACGTCTGGCGTGAGCGGCCGGTGCGCGCGGCGTGCATCGTGCGCCCGTCGACGACCGAGGAGGTCGCCGCGGTACTCGCGTGGTGCAACGAAGCGAGGCAGACCGTCGTGCCGCACGGCGGCCTCACCGGGCTCGTCCAGGGCTGCAACGGCAGCGAGGCCGACGTCGTGCTGTCGCTCGAGCGCCTGAACCGCATCGAGGAGGTCGATGCGGTCGGTCGTACGATGACCGTCCAGGCCGGCGTGCCGCTGGAACGGCTGCAGCAGGAGGCGGAGAAAGTCGGACTGATGTTCCCGATCGATCTCGGCGCGCGCGGTTCCTGCCAGATCGGCGGCAACGTGTCGACGAATGCCGGTGGCAACCGTGTGATCCGGTTCGGCATGACGCGTGAAAACGTCCTCGGCATCGAAGCGGTGCTCGCGGACGGCACGGTGGTCACCTCGCTGAACAAGATGATCAAGAACAACGCGGGCTACGATCTCAAGCATCT
>JADZCB010000157.1 GCA_020851775.1 Gammaproteobacteria bacterium | reverse complement strand
GCGCGCCGCCGTCGACTCCGGGAGGCCCGCGGCCCGACCCGACGACGCCCCGATCCAGCGTTCGATACAGAGGACCCGACACATGCCCTATCGCATTTCGGTCGACACCGGTGGCACGTTCACCGATGTCGTGGTGACCAGCACGGCCGGCGGCTTCACGATCGGCAAAGCCCTGACCGATCGCACACGTGCCTTCGCGAGCATCGACGCCGGGCTCGCCGTGGCGGCCGAGCAACTCGGGACGTCGGTCGCGGCGCTGCTTGCCGACACGTCGGTGTTTCTCTACGGCACGACGCGGGCGACCAACGGCATCGTCGAGCGCAAGATCGCCCGCACGGCGTTCCTGTCCACCGCGGGGTTTCCGGACATTCTGCTGCTGAAGGAAGGTGGCAAGGCCGAACCGCACAACCTGCGCATGGAATACCCGGATCCGTATGTCCCGCGGCGCTACACCTTCGAAGTGCCCGAGCGGATCAACGCCGAGGGCGGGATCGAGCAGCCGCTCGACGAAGCGGCGCTGCGCGCGTTGCTCGGCACGTTCGCGGCGCGCGGCATCGAGGCGGTGGCGGTGTGCCTGCTGTGGTCGATCGCCAATCCCGTGCACGAACTGCGCGTCGGTGAGCTGATCGAGGAAATCCTGCCGGGCGTGCCCTACACGCTGTCGCACCAGTTGAATCCGATTCTGCGCGAGTACCGGCGTGCGTCGTCGACGGCGATCGACGCGTCGCTGAAGCCGCTGATGCAGAAGTACCTGTCCGATCTCGAGCGGGATCTGCGCGCGGCGGGCTATGACAACGACATTCTGGTCAGTACCTCGTTCGGCGGCGTGATGCACCTGGCGGACGTCGTGAAGCGGCCGATTTACCTGGTGAAGTCGGGGCCGGCGATGGCGCCGATCGCGGGGCTCGCCTACGCGGAGGCCGAGGAACTGCCGACGGACGTGATCGTCTGCGACGCGGGCGGCACGACCTTCGACGTGTCGCTGGTGCGGGACGGCGCCGTCGAGTTCTCGCGTGACACCTGGCTGGGTCCGCAGTGGACCGGCGACAACCTCGGCATGGCCTCGGTCGCGGTGCATTCGATCGGCGCCGGCGGCGGCTCGATCGCGTGGGTCGACCCGGGCGGGTTGCTGCGAGTGGGTCCGCAGTCGGCGGGCTCGGAGCCGGGCCCGGCATGTTACGGGCGCGGCGGTGACAAGCCGACGGTCACGGATGCGGCCGTGGTGCTAGGCCACTTCGATCCGAACCATTTTCTCGGCGGCCGCATGGTGCTCGACGAAGCGGCGGCGCGGCAGGTGATCGGCACGATCGCCGAGGCGCTGGGGCAGACGCTGGAGCGGGCGGCGTGGGCGATCATCGCGGTCGCCAACGAGAACATGATCGAGGCGATCAAGGAACTGACGATCAACGAAGGCATCGATCCGGCGGAGTCGGTGCTGATCGGCGGCGGCGGTGCCGGTGGTCTGAACGTCGTGCCGATCGCGCAGGAACTGGGATGCAGAACGGTGCTCGGCCCGCGCACGGCGGGGGCGTTGTCGGCATCCGGGATGCAGTACTCCGACATCATCACGGAAGCGGGCGCGAGCAAGCTGACGGCCTCCGACGGGTTCGACTTCGCCGGGGCCAACGCTGCGATCGCGAGCATCGATGCGCGGCTGGACGAGTTCGCGACGCGACTGCGCGAACGCGGCATCACGCAGATGGAGAAGCGCTACTACGTGGAGGCGCGTTACCGCTTTCAGGTGTGGGAGCTCGATGTCGAAGTGCCGGCGCACCGCTTCGAGACACAGGCGGACGTCGACGCCGTCGTCGCCGAATTCCACCGCGTCCACGAACGCGTCTTCGCGGTGCAAGACCTCAACAACGCGGTCGAATTCCTGAACTGGCGCGGCCGGCTGATCGCGCACGTGAAGGCGCCGACGCTGGAGCCGGAGAAGGAGGCGGGGAAAGCCGATCCGATGCCGGACCGGGTGCGTCGCGCCTACTTCGGCGACGGCCACGTCGATACGGCGGTCTACCTCGGCGAGAAACTGCCGGCGGGGGCCGAAATCAAGGGTCCGGCGGTGATCGAGGAAGCGACGTCGACACTGGTGGTGTATCCGGGCGCGATCGCGCGGGTGAGTGCGGGCGGGCGTTACATCGTGACGCCGCCGGTGGAGGCATGACCATGAACGAAGCGAAGAAAGTCCCGCTGGCGCGGGAGATCGATCCGATCCTGATGGCGGTGCTGGCGAACCGGCTCAACGCCATCGTGCGCGAAATGGCGAACACGCTGCTGAAGACGGCGCGCTCCGCGGTGCTCGCGGTGGTGCGCGACTTCTCGTGCTCGATCGTCACCGGCGACAACCGCCTGCTGTGTCCTGGCGAAGGGCTGCCGGTGCACATCTTCGGCTCGAGCCTGCAGTCGCAGTCGATGTGTGATCTGCATGCCGATCTCGCGCCGGGCGACGCCTTCCTGCACAACGATCCCTACCTCGGCAACACGCATGCGGCCGATCACATGGTGATGGTGCCGGTGTTCGTCGACGGCCAGCACCTGTTCACGACCTGTGCGAAGGCGCACATGGCCGACTGCGGGAATTCGATTCCCTCGACGTATCACGCGTACGCGCGCGACATCTACGAGGAAGGCGCGCTGATCTTCCCCTGCGTGCGGATCCAGCGCGAGTATGCCGACGTCGGCGACATCATCCGCATGTGCAAGCGGCGTATCCGCGTGCCGGAGCAGTGGTATGGCGACTACCTCGCCCAAATCGGCTCGGCGCGCATCGGGGAGCGGCGGCTGGTCGAACTGACGCGCCGCTATGGCATCGAGACGATCCGGGCCTTCATCGAGGAATGGTTCGCGTACTCCGAGCGCCGCATGGTCGACGCGATTTCGAAGATGCCGAAAGGCAAGCTGTCGAACACGACGACCTACGATCCGCTGCCGCCGGTGCTGCCGGACGGGTTGCCGATCCGCGTCGACGTCGCCGTCGATCCGGACGGGGGTTACATCGACGTCGATCTCACCCACAACCCGGACAACATGGACTTCGGGCTCAACGAATCGCTGGCCTGCGCGACGTCGAACGCGATGTGCGGCGTGTTCAACTGCATGGACCCGGACGTGCCGCACAATGCCGGCAGCTTCTCGCGCGTGCGCGTGCATCTGCGCGAAGGCTGCATCACGGGCATTCCGAAGTTCCCGCACAGTTGCTCGATGGCGACGACGAACATCGGCGATCGCATCGTCAATGTCACGCAGGCCGCGTTCGCGTCGATCGGTGACGGCCATGGGCTCGCCGAGGGCTCGATCGGCATGGGCGCCGGCGCCGGCGTGATCTCGGGCATCGACTGGCGCCGCAACGGTCCGTTCATCAACCAGGAATGGCTGGTGACCAATGGCGGGCCGGCGACGCCGGACACCGACGGCTGGCTCAATTACGGCCTGCCGGTCGCGGCGGGCCTGATGTACCGCGGCAGCGTCGAGGTCGACGAATCGAAGTACCCGATCCTGGTCAAGCAACTCCGCGTGATCCCGGGTGGCGGCGGGGCCGGGCGGATGCGCGGGGCCCCGGGCTCCGAACTCGTCTATGGCCCGCGTCGCGATCCGATGACGGTCGTCGTCTCCTGTGACGGCCAGGTGCATCCGCCACAGGGCGTGCGCGGCGGGCAGGCGGGGCCGGCGGCCGCGACCTACCGGATCAAGCGCGATGGCAGCGAGGAGAAATTGCCGGGCGTCGTCGAATGCCGGCTCGAGCCCGGTGAATGGATTCGCGGCGTCGACGCCGGTGGCGGCGGCTATGGCAATCCGCTCGAACGCGATCCGAGGCGCGTGCTGCGCGACGTGATCGAACACTGGGAAACCGCCGAGCGCGCGCGGGATGTCTACGGCGTCGTGCTGACCGGCAGTGTCGGCGACGACACGCTCGCGATCGACGAGGCGGCGACCGCGGCGCGACGCAAGGCGCGGGCCGGCTGACGCCGGCGGGGCGCGCTGGTACATCTGGCCGGCGCGTGCCGCCGAAGGAGGGTGTTTCGATGCAGCGGACGGACGCAACGGACAGTGGGGTCGGCGACTTCGACCCCATTCTGATGGCGGTGCTCGCGAACCGGCTCAACGCCATCGTGCGCGAGATGACGAACACGCTGCTGAAGACGGCGCGTTCGGCGGTGCTCGCGGTGGTGCGCGATTTCTCGTGTTCGATCGTGACCGGCGACAATCGCCTGTTGTGCGCGGCCGAGGGTGCGCCGGTCCATATCTTCGGCTCGAGCCTGCAGACCGCGGCGATGTGCGAACTGCATGCGGATCTGGCGCCCGGCGACGCCTTCCTGCACAACGATCCCTATCTCGGCAACACGCACCCGGCCGATCACATGTACATGGTGCCGGTCTTCGTCGACGGTGAACATCTGTTCACCGCGTGTGCGAAGGCGCATCAGGCCGACTGCGGCAACGCGATTCCGAGCACTTACTATGCGAATGCGCGCGACATCTACGAGGAAGGTGCGCTGATTTTCCCCTGCGTGCGCGTCCAGCGCGACTATGCGCACGTCGACGACATCCTGCGCATGTGCAAGCGGCGTATCCGCGTCCCCGAGCAGTGGTACGGCGACTACCTGGCATCGATCGGTGCGGCGCGCATCGGCGAGCGTCGTCTCGTCGAGCTGACGCGGCGCTATGGTATCGACACGCTGCGCGCGTTCGTCGCTGCGTGGTTCGCGTACTCGGAACGACGCACGATGGAAGCCATCCGCAAGCTGCCGCGAGGCCGCTGGAGCGCAACTTCGGTCTACGATCCGCTGCCACCCCTGCTGCCCGACGGCCTGCCGATCCGCGTCGATATCGAGGTCGACCCGCAAGCCGGGCGCATCGAAGTCGATCTGACGCACAACGCGGACAATCTCGCGTTCGGTCTCAACGAGTCCGTGGCCTGCGCGACGTCGAACGCGATGTGTGGCGTCTTCAACTGCATCGATCCGGACGTGCCGCACAACGCCGGCAGCTTCACCTGCATCGATGTCAAGCTGCGTCAGGGCTGTGTGACGGGGATCCCAGAGTTTCCGCACAGCTGCTCGATGGCGACGACGAACATCGGGGATCGCATCGTCAACGCGGTACAGGCCGCGTTCGCGCGCATCGGCGACGGCTATGGCAACGCGGAAGGCGCGATGGGCATGGGCGCCGGGGCGGCCGTGATTTCCGGTCACGACTGGCGCCGCAACGGGCCCTACATCAACCAGGAGTGGATGATCGCCAACGGCGGACCCGCGACACCGGCGACCGATGGCTGGCTCAATTACGGCCTGCCGGTCGCGTGCGGCGTCATCTATCGCGGCAGCATCGAGGTCGACGAATCGAAGTTCCCGATGCTCTACCGAAAGCTGGCCGTGATCGCCGGTGGCGCCGGGGCCGGCACGTTTCGCGGTGCGCCGGGCGTCGAGGTCGTCTACGGCCCGCGGCGCGATCCGATGACCATCGTCGTGTCCTGCGACGGCCAGGTCCATGCGCCACAGGGCGTGCGTGGCGGACAGGACGGCCCCGCTGCCGCCACGTACAGAATCGGTCGTGACGGCGTCGAGGAAAAACTGCCGGGCGTGACGATCTGCACGCTCGCCGCGCACGAATGCATACGCGGCGTCGACGCCGGTGGCGGCGGGTACGGCAGCCCGCTCGCCCGCGATCCCGCGCGGGTGCTGCGCGACGTGCGCGAGCGCTGGGAGACGCTCGAGCGTGCACATGCCGTCTACGGTGTCGTGTTCACCGGCACACTGGCGGACGACTCGCTCGCAGTCGACACAGTGGCGACTGCGGCCCGGCGCCGCACACTCGCAGGCGCCGACGCGTGACACGGCCGGCGCGACGCCACGTCGCGCTGGCGGGTGTGCTCGGAACGCTGCTCGCATGCACGCCGGGCCGCGCGACTGCCGCGCCCGCCGATGCCTTCGATTGCGCGGACGCGTTCGATGTGATCGCGATGACGGTGATGCTGCGCTGCGCGGCCTGGGTCGCCCCAGCGACTGCCGACGCGCGGCTCGACGCCGTGCGTCGCCGCCTGCTCGCGACGGG
>JADZCB010000156.1 GCA_020851775.1 Gammaproteobacteria bacterium | reverse complement strand
GTGCTGCGGCTCGGACAGCATCTCGCCCGCCTCGAGCAGAATCTGGCTGCGGTCGGCATGGTGCACCCGCTATCACGTTCGCAGTGGAGCGCGATCATCGAGCGCCTGCTCGCAGCACAGGCGGGAGACGATTTCACGATCTACGTGCAGTTGACGCGGGGAGTCGCGCCTCGTCACCACCACCCGCCGGGCAATCTCCCGCCGACCGTGTTTGCGATGCTGAACCCGCTCGAGCCGGTCGACCCGTCCGTCACGGTCACCGCGATCACGCACGAGGACTTTCGTTGGCAGCGTTGCGACATCAAGTCGACGTCGCTGATCGCCAACGTGTTGTTGCGCCAGGCGGCGGTTGCCGCCGGTGCCGCCGAAGCAATCCTGCTCCGCGATGGTCGGATCACCGAAGGCGCGGCGAGCAATGTCTTCGTCGTCGTCGACGGCAGGCTGCGCACGCCCCCGCTGTCGCGGCATCTGCTGCCCGGTGTGACGCGCGATCTGCTGATTGAATTGCTCGCCGGCACGACCGACGCGGTGCTCGAAACCGAAATCGACACCGACCAGCTCCGCCGCGCCGATGAGATCTTCCTCACCAGTTCGGGCCGCGAACTCGCGCCGGTCAGCCATCTCGATGGCCAGTCCATCGGCAGCGCCTGTCCTGGTCCGGTCTACCTCCGCGCGGTCGCGCGCTATGCAGAGTTCAAGGCTCGTGCCTGAGACAGACGTGGATGTTTTGCCACCGAGAACACAGAGAACATCGAGGGTAAGACTGGATCGTGACTGTCCTCGGCGCTCCGATCGGCTTTAAAGCTCGCGAATCTGCGCCTCGCGCAACCCATCTTAGAGCTGCGCTCGAGTCCGCACGGCAATCCCATCGACACGGCTAACCCTCATTCCCCTCGGGGTTCTCTGTGTTCTCGGTGGCCAATGCCGGGCTCGAATCCCGCACCGCCGTCAAGTTCGAAGCCCGACCCCGCGCTTCAGCAGCCACATGCTGAAGGCGAAGAGGGCGGCGCAGAAGGCGAGGATGACGACGAAGGCGACGGTGATGTCGATGTCGCTGACACCGAGCATGCCGTGACGAAACGCGTTGACCATGTAGAGAATCGGATTGCCGAGAGAAACCCGCTGCCAGAACGAAGGAAGCATGTCGATCGAATAGAACACGCCGCCAAGGTAGGTCAGCGGGGTCAGGATGAAGGTCGGTACGATCGAGATGTCGTCGAATTTCTTGGCAAAGAGCGCATTGATGAAGCCGGCGAGGGAGAAGAGCGTGGCGGTCAGGATCACGACGGCCAGCGTCGTGAACCACGATTCGACGTGAAGATGCGTGAAGCACAGCGCGGTCGCGGTGACCACGATGCCGACGACGACGCCGCGCACGATACCGCCGGCGACGAAACCGGACAACAGCAGCAGATTGGGCATCGGAGCGACGAGTATTTCCTCGATGTGGCGCTGGAATTTGGCGCCGAACAGCGACGACACCACGTTGGAGTACGCGTTGGTGATCACCGACATCATGATCAGGCCCGGCGCGATGTACTGCATGTAGTCGAAGCCATGCATCTGCCCGATGCGCGGGCCGATCAGATTGCCGAAGATGACGAAGTACAAGGCCATCGTGATTGCGGGCGGCAGGATCGTCTGCAGCCAGATTCGCATGAAGCGGCTGATTTCCTTGCGCAGCAGCGTCGAGAAGGCCACGGCATAACCGCGTGACGGTACGGGGCGAGGCTGGAGCGCGGACATCGGGTGGCGCTCAGGAATTGGCGCCGGGCACGCGCGTGCCATCCTGCACCATGCTGACGAAGAGCTCCTCGAGACGATTGGCCTTGTTGCGCATGCTGATCACCGAAATGCCCTGTGACGAAAGGAACGAGAACAGATCGTTCAGAGAATAACGGCGATCGACGACGGCTTCGAGCGTGGTCGGATCGAGCAGGCTGATCGCGAAGTCGGGATGCGTCGGTGCGCCGGCCACTGGTTCGCCGATGTCGAGCACGAAGGTTTCCGCATGCAGTTTCGCGAGCAGATCCTTCATCGTCGTGTTCTCGATGATCGCGCCGTCATCGATGATCGCGATGTTCCGACACAGTCGCTCGGCTTCCTCGAGATAGTGCGTGGTGAGGATCACGGTGGTCCCGCTGCGGTTCAGATCCGCGAGAAAATCCCACATCGAACGGCGTACCTCGATGTCGACGCCGGCGGTCGGTTCGTCGAGGATCAGCAGCCGCGGTTCGTGCACCAGCGCGCGCGCGATCATCAGCCGCCGTTTCATGCCGCCGGACAACGTGCGCGAGCGATCCTTGCGTCTGTCCCACAACCCGAGCCGGACCAGGTACTTTTCGGCCTGGCTCTCGGCTCTGGCACGCGGCAGGCCGTAGAAGCCCGCCTGGTTGACCACGATCTCCCACACCGTCTCGAACTGCGAAAAATTGAATTCCTGCGGCACCACTCCGAGCAGTGATTTCGCAGCCGCGAAATCTTCGTCGATGTCGATCCCGTAGACGCGGATCCGGCCGCCGGATTTGTTGACGAGCGAGGTGACGATCCCGATCGTCGTCGATTTGCCGGCACCATTCGGGCCGAGCAATGCGAAAAAATCACCGTCGGCGACGCGCAGATCGATACCTTTCAGCGCGCAATGGCCGTTGCTGTAAGTCTTCGTGAGGGCGTGCAGTTCGAGAGCGTTCATCTGCAGTAGTCGGTCATCGAATCGGGGCGCCGCATCGGCGCGATACCGGCATCGTTACCAGGGATTGCCCCGTCCGATCAAATCGACGATCCGGCGCCGTTGGGCATCGCCGACGGCCTTCAGCGCGAGCATCAGTTTGTTGTCGTGATTGACGATGAGCTGGAAGTAACGCGCCGCGACGCGCACGAGCGTCGTGCGGCCGTCGGCGCGCACATTCGCGTTGCGCTTTCCCGTGCCGCCGGGCAGCAGCGCCTGCTCGCCGAAGTAGTGACCGGCGGTGAGGCGACCGAGCACGATGATCTTGCCGTCGTCGTCCAGGATGAACACTTCCACGGCGCCGTCGAGCACGATGTACATGAAATCGCCTTCCTCGGCCTCGCGCAGGATGATGTCGCCATCGTCGAAACTGACGCTTTCCGTCCATTCACCGACGCGTTCGAGATCACGTGACGACAGGCTCCGGAACAGCCGCACACTGCGTAGAAGCATGCGCACGCGATCTTCGTCGCTGGCTTCTTCAGGAATGCCGGAGAGCGCCAGATCCTCTGTTTTCGCGATACCGAGCGCGACATCGCGCTTGGCGATGCGGAACAGGCGGCAGTCGGACAGCGCGCGCACCGTCGCATTGCGGCGACCGGTCGAACCCGGCAGCAGCGCCTGCTCGCCGAAGAATTCGCCGGCCTTGAGCGTCGCGATGGTGATCTCGCGGCCGCCGACCGCCGTGATGCGCACGTCGACGGCTCCATCGAGCACGATGTACATGCAGTCGGCGATGTCATTCTCGGCGACGATCATGTCGCCGGCACGGAAGGTGACGACGCCGTTCGCCGGCGCATCGACGACGCGCTGGAGTTCGTCCGCCGACAGCGATCCGAAGATCGGCACCTGTCGCAGCAGGTCGACGCCAGCGCGCAACATCCCCATCCGGACACCTCGACTGATACCCGGATCTGCGGCCGCTGCCGGGCCTGCCGG
>JADZCB010000155.1 GCA_020851775.1 Gammaproteobacteria bacterium | reverse complement strand
GGCTGCGTGACGAGGACTTCGACCTGCTCGGTCGTCAGCCCCGGTGCTTCGGTCTGGACGACGACGAGCTTCGGCGCGAACTCGGGAAAGATGTCGAGCCCCGTGCGGCTCAGCGCGAACACGCCATAGACGACGAGCGCGACGGCGCCGGCCAGCACGACCGCGCGTCGCGCGATGGAGAAGCGGACGAGTGCACTCAGCATGGACGCGGGCCGCGCAGCGCCTCAGTCATCGTCCTCTTCCGGGATTGCGGCGCGGAATTCTTCGGCGAGCAGCAACTGCGCCCCGCGCACGACCACGCTGCCCTGCGGCGCGGCGGCCGCCGGCAGCAGGTAATCGCGGCCGAAAGGCAGTGCTGCGCCGAGCGCGTGACGGCTGAAGTGCGTGGCGTCGTCGGCGACGTAGTACCACTGTCCGCCGTGGTGCCAGACGACCGCCGTCGCCGGCAGCACGACGCCGTCGACGGCACTCCCGGTGCGCGGGATCCAGACCGACACCGGCATGCCACTGCGCAGGCCCGCACCGGGCACGATCGCGAACCAGCCGGTGCCGCGGGCGCCGCCGACCGTCGTCGTGCCGGGACCGAGCACCGCTGCGGTCACGGCGTCCGTGCGGACGTCGCTCGCGGCGATCTGGACGCTGCCGGGAGGTTCACCATCAGCGACGAACTCGACGAGCAGTGCCTCGCCACGTTCGACGCGCGCCAGCGGACCGTCCGGCTGCTGCGCCAGCGCGGCGACGGCCGTGCCCCAGCGTGCGCGCAGCGCGGCGGCGAGCTGCGCGACGTGCGCCTCGCGTGCCGCGCTCGTCGCGAGTTCACGCTGGTACTCGACCTCGAGCGCGGCGAGCTCGCGAGCGATCGTGATTTCGCCGGCGGCATCGAGCCTGCGCAGGCGCGCGACGCGCGCGGCGAGCGGCGCCACGACCGCGCGACCCGCGGCCGCGGTCGCGTGCGCCGCGCGCAGCTCACCGAGCAGTGCGAGCAACTCCGCGACATTCACGACCCGGCCCGTCGTCGTGAACTCCGGCGTCGCGCGCGCCGGCTGCAGCGCGCTCGCTTCGATGCCGGCGAGCGACACTTCGGCAGGCGTCAGGATCACACGCACCGTCTCCGCCACACGCTCGAGGCGCGCGGCCGCATCGTCGTCATCGTCATCCGTGGGCCGTGTCGCGTGAGGCACGAGCCCATTGAACATCCCGCGCTCGATGCCCTGCATCGCGACGACGCCGAGCACGATGCCGATGATCAACAGCAGAAGCCGGTTCATGGTGCCGCCACGTTCAGATCCGCGGGCGCCGTCGTCAACTCGTCGAGCAGGCGCGCGAACGGCGGATCGAGATCGGCGACACGGGCGCTCGCGAGCAGCACGGCTGCGCTGCGCCTGGCGTCCGCCTGCGCCAGTGCGAGCTGCAGGCGTGCCTCCTCGACCTGCAGCGCGGCGCGCGCGACGGCGAGATCATCGCCGATGCCGGCGTCGCGCTTGCGCTGCAAGCTCGCGTGCGCGGCGGCGATGTCGACGACGATCGCGCGGGTCTCGTCGAGCACGTTCTCCGCCGCCCGCCACGCCGCATGCGCGCGCTGCAGCTCGGCAATCGCCGCGGCCTGGGCGGCATAGACCTCGGCGCAGGCGGCTTCGCGTGTCGCGGCGGCACTCGTGATCGCGACGTCGTGACGCGCGAACAGCGGCACCACGATACCGCCGAGCAGCGACCACACGTGATCGCCCTGATCGAAGAAGTAGCCCGGCGTCAGGTGCACGGTCGGGTACTGGGCCGCGACGGCGAGAGCGAGATCGCGTTCGGCCTGTGCATGCGCCGTCAGCGCGCGCAGCACCGCCGGATGTGCTTTCAACATCCGCATCCGCAGCACGTCGAGGTCCGGGATCGGCAGCGCCGGTGCGGCGGCCAGCGTCACCTCCGACAGCGCCTCGAACGGCAGCGCCAAGGCCGTGGCGAGCGCGGCCCGCGCCGCGGCGCCGGCAGTCGTGCGCGAAAGGCCGGCGAGACGCGCATCGTTGCGATCGAGCAGCATCGTCTGCCATTCGAAGGGATCGGCGATGCCGGCGGCGACCAGGGCCCGGGCAGCGGCGACCGCCGCTTCGCGCTGGGCAATCGCGGCGGCGACATGCGGCGCCTGTTCCTGCCAGGCGAGCAGCGCCAGCGCGGCATCGAGCGCGGCATCGCGCGCCAGCCAGGCACGTTCGGCGGTGTCGAGCCGGGCGATCGCGACGTCGAGATCGGCACGTTCACCGGTGAGACGCCGCACCACCGGCGGTACCCAGGTGAATTCGATGCCCGGCCCGACGCTCCAGCGCGAGTCGCTCCAGTCTTCGCGTTCCGAATGACGCTCGAGACCAAGCTGGAGCTGGGGATTCATCCGCTGGCGCGCGAGCCTGCTGCGCGCCAGGGACGCGGCGACCGCGCTGCGCGCGGCGGCGACCGCGCGGCTGCGCATGGCCGCCAGCACGCCGAGCTGGGACGGCGTCCACGGCTGCGTCCCCGCATGCGGCGCGCCGAGCCCGGCCAGCGCGGCGAGATCCGCCGACGCATCGAGACGGGCGTGCGCGAGTTCCCGCGGGACGATCGACTCGTCGGGCGGCGCCGCCGCGTAGCGCTGCCAGCCACAGCCGGCGAGCAGCACGAGCCCCGCGACGCACGACACGCCGCGCCAGGCGTGCGGCGCACGGACATTCCAGCGGGCAGCGCTCATCGCAGAACCAGAAGACAGTGATCATCGCCCCGCCGGCGCGAGTGCGCCGCGGCCCCATGTGCGGCGAGTGTAGCCGAAGCGGGGCAGCGCAGGGCCGTCGCGCCGCGCGGGCCG
Source organism: Gammaproteobacteria bacterium (assembly GCA_020851775.1). Classification (GTDB taxonomy): domain Bacteria; phylum Pseudomonadota; class Gammaproteobacteria. The sequence goes on along the minus strand of JADZCB010000155.1, from coordinate 2,004 downwards.
GACCGCGTCAGCGCGGCGCGGCGGCCCCGGCGTGCAGCGTCTGCTGCGCGATGATGAGCTTCTGCACTTCCGAGGCCCCCTCGTAAATGCGCAAGGCCCGGATCTCCCGGTAGAGTTCCTCGACCTTCACGCCTTTCGTGACCCCGAGGCCGCCGAAGAGCTGGACCGCGCGATCGATCACGCGCTGGGCGGCCTCGGTCGCATGGAGCTTGGCCATCGCCGCCTCGCGTGTCACGCGATCACGCGCACAGTCCTTGGTCCATGCGGCGCGGTAGACCAGCAAGGCGCTCGCATCGATGTCGACGGCCATGTCGGCGATCGACGCCTGCGTCATCTGCAGGGCGCTCAGCGGCGCACCGAACAGCATGCGCCGGGGGGCGTACGTCGTGGCCTCGCAGAGTGCACGCCGGGCGAAACCCAGCGCGGCGGCGCCGACGGTGGCGCGGAAGATGTCGAGCGTCGCCATCGCGATCCGGAATCCATCCCCTTCGCCGCCGAGCCGGCACGCCGCCGGAATGCGGCAATCACGAAAACGCAACGTCGCGAGCGGATGCGGCGCACTCACTTCGATGCGCGCCGCGACGTCGAGCCCGGGGGTGGCGGCGTCGACGACGAAGGCGGAGAGCCCGCGGGCGCCGGTTCCGGCTTCGGTGCGCGCGAACACGGTGTAGAAATCCGCGATCCCGCCGTTCGAGATCCAGGTCTTGGTGCCGTTCAGCACGTACTCGTCACCTTCGCGCGTGGCGCTGGTCGCCAGGGCTGCGACGTCCGAACCCGCCTCCGGTTCCGACAGCGCGAAGGCTGCAATCTGCGTGCCGCTGCGTACGCCACCGAGATAGGTTTCCTTCAGCGCCGCACTTCCGGCCAGTGTAATCGGCGCCGATCCCAGCCCCTGCATTGCGAACGCGAAATCGGCCAAGCCATCGTGCCGCGCGAGACCGTCGCGCAACAGGCACAGGCTGCGCACGTCGAGGCGCGCGTCGGGGCCGGCATCGGGGGCGAGTGCCGCATGCTCGAGCCAGCCCGCCGCGGCGAGCCGCCGGACGATGTCGCGGCAAGCCTGGTCGACATCGTGATGATCGATATCGCCGAGATTGGCGGCGGCCCAGTCCTCCAAATCATGCGCGAGTTCGCGGTGTCGCGGCGCGAAGAAGGGCCAGTCGAGAAAGGTCGTGTCGTACATTGGACTCCCGCCGGGCGCGCGCCTCAGTTGCCTTCGAACACCGCTGGCTGGCGCGCGATGAACGCGTGATAGGCACGGTGGAAATCCCGGGTCTGCATGCAGATCGCCTGGGCCTGCGCTTCGGCCTCGATGGCCTGTTCGATGCTCATGTTCCATTCCTGCTCGAGCATCCGCTTGGTCATCGCATTGCCGAACGCAGGGCCGGCGACGATCCGGGCCGCTTCCGCCTGGGCTTCCGCGAGCACCTCGTCGGGTCCGACGAGACGGTTGAAGAAGCCCCAGCGTTCACCTTCGACGCCGCCCATCACCCTGCCGGTATACAGCAGTTCGCTGGCACGTCCCTGGCCGATGATGCGCGGGAGAATGGCGCAGGCGCCCATGTCGCAGCCTGCGATGCCGACGCGCACGAACAGGAAGGCAGTCTTCGATTGCGGCGTGCCGATGCGCAGGTCGGAGGCCATCGCGAGAATCGCGCCGGCCCCGGCACATACGCCGTCGACCGCGGCGATGATCGGCTGCGGGCACGCCCGCATCGCCTTGACGACGTCCCCCGTCATGCGCGTGAAGGCGAGCAGTCCCTTCATGTCCATCTTCAGCAGCGGCGCGATGATGTCGTGGACGTCGCCACCGGAGCAGAAGTTGCCGCCGGCACCGGTGATGACGACACCCTTGATGTCATCGGCATAGGCGAGCTCGCGGAAGGTGTCGCGCATCTCGGCATAGGATTCGAACGTGATCGGGTTCTTGCGCTCCGGCCGGTTCAGCGTCAGCGTCGCAATCCCGTTCGCGCACGACCACAGGAAGTGCCGGGCTTCGTAGTT
>JADZCB010000154.1 GCA_020851775.1 Gammaproteobacteria bacterium | reverse complement strand
GGCGTCGGGCAGGCATGCGTCGCCACCACGGTCGCAACGGCCCATTCGACACCGCTCTGCGCCGCGAAGCCGGCACGTGCACCGAGCAGCGCGAGCACACTGCCCGTGCGCTGCGCGTTACCGATCGCCACCACGTAGCCTGCCGTCAGCGCCACGACGACGACGAGAAAAATTGCCGACATCAGCGCGAAACCGTGTTGGCGAGCGCATCGATGTCGGGGCCGCACGCTCATGGCGAGTTCGGGATGTGGACCTGTTCGAGTATCGTCAACGGCTCGGCGACGCCATCGAGATTGGCGTCCGCGACCGTCAGCCGGATGACCACGAGCCCCGCACGCGTCGCGCTGCCCGCCTCGTAGCTGAAACTGCACGCGGTGACGCGGGAAGCGAGTGGCGTCCCGTCGACCGGCGGCGGCTCCGGCTGCAGCGGGAAGATCGGGTAATGCGCGAAGCGGCGCAGTTCGCCGCCGCGACAGACGTAGGAGACCGGCGTATCGATGACGTAAAAGCGTTGCGCCGGGGAGCCGGTCGGCCAGGCCGTCGCCTGATCGCTGCGATCAATCTCGAGCTGGCCGGCAGCGGGATCGATGCGCGCGATCTGGGCGAGGTTGTCGCCGCACCATGCGCTCGTACGGGTCCCGGGCGGCTGCGCGGTGCAGTCCTGCGGGTTGCCGGTGTTGTAGATCGTGACGCAGTCACCCTCGCCACGCATGCAGGCCGCGGCGCCGCCCGTGCCGGCAGTCACCGAGTTCGACAGCGGCCACGGCCCGAGCACGTCGAAACGATCGCTGGTGCGCGAGAGATCGAGCGCGTCGTGTGTCGCATCGGCCGGATCGCTCTCCCGCCGGTAGCGCCCGATACCCGTGGTCTGCAGAAACTCGAGGGCGCTGCCATCCGCATTCACGCGCACGCTGTTCGGCAGCGCCAGGCGCAATTCACGGGTGATGCGCAAGGCCGCGAGATTCGCCGTCGCGACGAGCGCCGCGCGGCGGTTGACGTCGGCGAAACCGCGCAGCGGGGTCGCGAGGTTGCGCCAGACGACCGTGGCGAGGATCGCACCGATCGCCATGACGGCGATCAGTTCGATCAGGGTGAATCCGGCCGTGCCGCGGACGGGGCGAACGTCAGCCATCATGCACCTCAGTCGACGTTCGTCCGCCAAGCACTCATCACTATCGGCGTGCCGAGTCCGGCGTGATCGACGCTGACGTCGACGCGCACGGCCTGCCCGGCGGCACCGGTCAACGGCGGTGTCCCGACTGAGATTCCGCTGTCACGCACATCGACACGCACGCGATAGGCAGCGAGCTCCGTCAGCGCGATACCGCGGCGATCGCGCGCCCCGGCATCGTCGAGCCCGTCATAATCACAGACATCGTCATAGCGCGCCCGCACCGCTTCGGCTTCGAAGCCGGCACCCCCGCAACCGCTCGCGCAGGGACTCGCGACACAGTCCTGCCGACAACCTGTCGCCGGATCGCCATCGGGATCGAAGGCGGGATCGCAGAACCCGGCGAGCGTCGCTTCGTCGAGATAGGCGCGCGCGATGGCGACTGCCTGAGTTTCGATCATCGGATCTGCGCTGCGGCCGACCGCGCCACTGAGCGCGAGCATGAGCCCGAAGCTCGCGACGGCGACGATGACGATCGCCGCGACGAGTTCGACGAAAGTCACGCCACGCTGATGTCGCATCGAGATCATTCGACCAGTCCCGTGTCCGGCTGGATCGTGATCCGCTGCGTGCCGACGTCGAGCGCGAGCACCGTGTCGATGGCACTGCCGTTCGCGGCATGCGGACGTCCGAAGCCGTCGAAGGAGAAATCACCGGGAGATGCGTCGACGTCGCGCGGCGCCCGGATGTCGTAAGTGTCACCGCCGGGCCGTCCGATGGTTTCGGCAACGCCGCTGCGATCGTTGCAGTCCGTACCGCCCCGCCAGCGCTGGAGGCGCAGACCGGTCGCGTCGACGACCACGCGCGTCGCGCAGCCCGACGCGAGCGCGACGGCCTGCGCATGCCGTATGGCGGCCCGCAATTCGGCGGCGTAGCCATTCGCCGCGAACACCTCGGTGGCGAAAAAACGCGGTGTCGCGACCGCGGCGAGGACGCCGATGAGCACCATCACGCTCACCAGTTCGACGAGCGTGAAACCGGCCGCGCGCAGAGGCGCGCCGCGCGGGTACCCCGCGGCCACCAGGGCGACGAGATGGCTCACGGCACTCCGGCGACGATGCTTACGAGCAGTCGCCGCCGTTGTTGCGATTGTTCGTGACGGTCACCGTCGGCGGGGCACCGGCGGTCGTGCCGAGCTGGTAGGTCACGTTGCAGGACGTGAACGCGACACCAGAGACGCCGAACCGGTAGCCGCCGCTGACAGCGCCCGCGGTGTAGCCGTCCAGCGATTGCAGCACCCGGCGGATGCCGTTATTGGTGGGGGTCGGATAGCCGGTGGTCGCGTCCATGCGGATCGCCACACCCTCCATGGTGATGGTCGCCGGCGTGTTACCGTTGGCGAGCCACACGGCATGCGCGAGCGCGGCGCCGCTGCGTACGCTGCCGCCGAGCCCATCGAGCGAGGCGGACCGCGCCTGCGCTTCCAGTCCGGCGAAGCGCGGCAGCGCGAACGCCGACAGGATGCCGAGGATGACGATGACGGTGATGAGTTCGATGAGCGTGAAACCGGCTTGACGACGCATGCGCGCTTTCCTTTGTAGGTGATCGGTGTCCTGCCACTCTATCGGTGATCGGACGCGCTTCTTGAGGCCCGTGAAGTCGACCCTGCGACGTATCGTCAGGCGCCGCCTGCCAGTTTTACGCCCGCGAGATCCCACATCGGCAGGAACACGCCGAGCGCGAAGAGCAGGACGAGCGCGGCAAGGACCGCGATCAGGAGCGGTTCAATCGTCTGGCTCAGATTCTTCACGTCGTAGTCGACCTCGCGTTCGTAGAAACCGGCGACTTCGCCGAGCAACTCGTCGACCGCGCCCGTCTCCTCCCCTACCGCGAACATCTGCAACACCAGCGGCGTGAAGATACCGGCCGCCGTTGCACTGCGCGTCAGCGTGTCGCCGCGTTCGACCCCAGTGCGGATGTTGCGAATGCGGTCGCCGATGAATTCGTTGTCGACTGCCTGCGCCATGACGCTGAGCGCCTGGGTCAGCGGCACGCCGGCCGCCAGCGACATCGAGAATCCGCGCGCGAAGCGCCCCAGGGTCGCACGCTGGACGATGCCACCGACGAGTGGAAGACGCAGCTTGAAACGATCCCAGTGCCAGGCGCCGGCATCGGTCCTGATCCAGACGCGGCACGCGGCGAAAGCCCCGACCAGTGCACACAGCATCACCGGCCACCAGGCGACGCAGAAATCGGAGCTCGCTACGATGATGCGCGTCGGCCACGGCAGTTCGACTTTCGCGCGCGCGAAAATCTGCGCGAACTGCGGGATCACGACGACATTGATGACGCCGATCGCGATGGCGATCGCCGCCAGCACGAAGCTCGGATAGCGCAGCGCCGATTTGATCCGGGCGCGCGTGTCGCGTTCGCGATCGAGGTATTCGGCGAGTTTCAGGAACGCCTCGTCGAGACGCCCGGTGTTCTCGCCGATGCGCACGGTGCTCACGAACAAGGTGGAAAACAGGCGCGGGTGCTGGGCGAGCGCCGCCGACAGTTCCCGTCCCGATTCCAGCGTCTGTCGCACCTCAGCGAGCGCGGCGGCCAGCACGACGTTGCGTGTCGAGCGTGTCAGCCCCTGTATCGCCTGAGTGATCGGAACGCCGGCCTTCATCAGCGTGTACATCTGCCGGCACAACAGGATCAGTTCCGCGAGATCGGGCGCGCGATGGCGGCCGAGCAGTCCGAGTTGCGCGAGGACGTCGCCGCGCTCACGCGCTTCCTCGATCGCGACCGGCGTGATCCCGCTGTTGATGAGCTGTGCCGCGACCGCGTCGGCGGTCGCCGCCTCGAACACGCCTTCGAGCAGATCGCCGCGCCCGCCACGCCCGCGATAACGAAAGTTCGGCATCGTACGGCGTTCGCTCAGGCGGCACGGACATCGGCGAGATCATCGATCCCGCCGTGATCCCATGCGCCATCGGCCGCAATCCGCATGGCTTCGGCAACCGTCGTCACGCCGCGCGTGGCGCAGTCGAGTGCGGCGAGTGCGAGCGGACGGTAGCCGCGGCTCGCACGTGCGAGCGTCGCGAAGCCCGCCAGATCGGCACCGGCGAGCACCTGGGCCATCCCCGCATCGATCTCGAGCATCTCGTAGACGCCGACGCGGCCGCGGTAGCCGGTGTTGTTGCACTGGTGGCAACCATCACCGCGACGAAACCCCGCCGCGACCCCGTCGAGCCGTGCCTGCACCCATGCCCGCTCGGCGCCGGTCAGCGCATCATCGCGTTCGCAGTGCGTACAGATCCGCCGCACCAGCCGCTGCGCGATCACGGCATTGATCGAGGAGGCGAGCAGAAACGGCGCGGCGCCCATGTCGAGCAGACGGCTGACGGTGCCGACGGCGTCATTGGTATGCAAGGTCGTCAGCACGAGGTGGCCCGTCATCGCCGCGCGCAGACCGATTTCGACGGTCTCCTGATCGCGCATCTCGCCGACCAGCACGATATCCGGATCCTGCCGCAGCGTCGTGCGCAGAACCCGCGCGAAACTCAGGCCCACCTGCGCATTGACCTGCACCTGGTTGACGCGGGGCAGGCGGTATTCGACCGGATCTTCGACCGTGATGATCTTCACTTCAGGTGCGTTCAGCAGCTTCAGGGCCGAATACAGGGTCGAGGTCTTGCCGCTGCCGGTCGGACCGGTGACGACGACCATGCCGTGCGGTCGGGCGATCGCGTGCTTGAAGCGTTCGAGCAGTCCGGACGGCATGCCGAGCGCATCGAGATCGCGCACGCCTTCGTTCTGGTCGAGCAGGCGCATGACGACCGATTCGCCGAACTGCAGCGGCATCGTCGACACCCGGACATCGAGCACGCGATCGCTGACGCGCAGGCTGAAGCGCCCGTCCTGCGGCAGACGCTTCTCGGCGATGTCGAGATGCGCCATCAGCTTCAGGCGCTGCACCAGTGCCGGCGCGATGCGTTTCTCGTTCAGGACCTGCTCGTGCAGCACACCGTCGATGCGCTGGCGGATGCGCAGCACCGCCTCGTCGGGTTCGATGTGAATGTC
>JADZCB010000153.1 GCA_020851775.1 Gammaproteobacteria bacterium | reverse complement strand
TTACATTCTCCGTGTTCTCTGTGGCAAAAAACGCCCAGGAACGCGCAGCCGCCCGGATCATGCCCTGAATACGAGCACCGACCCGGACGCACGATCGATCAGCGCGACGCCGCGACCGCCGAGGAACCACCAGTAGCCGAAGGCGAGCAGGGCGCCGGCGGAGATGACGAGGCCGCGGGAGACGGGCGTGAACCAGAACGCCCAGGCGGCGAAGGCGAGCGGCAGCCAGTGCAGCACGGCGACGATGAAACGCAGGCTCGCCTGGCGCCACGACAGCGGTGCACCGGACCCGGCGTCGACGACGCGGATGCGCCAGCTCTTCATGCCGAGCGTCTGCCCCCCGCGTCGCCAGCAGCCGGCAAAATAGCCCCAGGCGGCGAGCAGCAGAGCGAGGTGGAAACCGTGCGCGGAGTCCGTCACGGCCTCGCCGCGGTGGAGCCCGACGGCGATGCCGGCGACGACGAACCAGATCCCGATCAGCGCAAGCGCATCGTAGAACGCGGCGGCGACGCGGCGTCGCACGCTGACGCGACGCGCGACGACTGCGGCGTCGGAAGTGGCTGTCTGCATGACGGGATCCGGCTCATCTGGGGCGCGCCGCCCGCCGTGTCGAAGTCGGGACGGCACGCTGGGAACGGCGGCGCGGCGAACATGTCACAATGCCCCGGCGTCGCGCAAGCGCATGCCGAGGTGACAGGCGGACGCGACATTCGAGGACGACATGCGGGACGGTCGATGGCTCGCGATTCTGGCGCTCTGGCTGCTGGGGGCATCCGCCGCCGCGCATTCGCTCGGCGCTCCACCGGGTCGGCTCGTCGACGTCGGTGGTCGCCACATGCATCTGTACTGCATCGGTCGCGGCGCGCCGACCGTCGTGATCGACACCGGGCTCGGCGGCACTTCACTCGAATGGGACGCGGTGATGCGGCGGATCGGCGGCCCGTCGCGGGTCTGTGTCTATGATCGCGCCGGCTACGGCTGGAGCGAGATGGGACCGTATCCGCGCACGAGTTCCCAGCATGCGAACGATCTCTATCTGCTGCTGACGAACGCCGGTGAAGAAGGTCCGTTCGTGCTCGCCGGCCATTCCTACGGCGGCTACACGATGCAGCTTTTCGCACGGCGCTATCCGTTCCTGACGGCAGGGCTGGTGTTGATCGACGCCTCGCATCCCGAGCAGGTCGAGCGCTTCCTCGCACCGCCGTACCGCGTGCGGATCGCACCGTCGAGCAGTTTCGGGCTGGTGCGCTTCGGCGACGTGCCAAAACCGCATCCGGCGTTGCCGCGCATCGCCCGCGATCTGATCGACTTCCAATATCGCAACTGGCGGCCGCGCCGTACGCTGTCGTATGAACTGCTCGGCTGGCGTGAAAGCGAGGTCGCATTGCGCGCGGAGCCGCCGCTGCGCCCGATGCCACTCGTCGTGCTGACGCGTGGCCGGCGCGTATGGCCAGCGGGCGCGCACGGGGACGCGCTGGAGCAACTGTGGATAAACCTGCAGACGGAGCTCGCGGCGCAGAGTCCGATCTCGGCCCATCTGCTCGCGCGCGCGAGCGGGCACCAGATCCACCTCGATCAACCCGATCTGGTCGCCTTCGCGATAGCGCTCGCCGCCGACGCCTGGCGTCTGCGCCAGGGCGCGGGGCCGGCGCTGACGGATGCGAGCGCGCACTGGCTGTCGCAGCTCGACATGCAGAGCTTCAGTTGGCTGCGTGACTCGCTTGACGTACCGCTGCCGGTGCGTGTGGTGCAGCTCGACGATCGCGCGTTCACGCCCTGACTCGCCCATGGACACCGAACTGCGCGCCGTCGCGCGCGTCGCCCTGCTCATTGACGATCCGGCCGACAAGCTTGCCTGCGTGCAGGGGCTCGACGTCGCGGCGAGCCTGATCGATCCGCTGCGCGAACTGCCGGGCGTCGCCGGGCCCGGCCGGCCGGAGCGACCGCTGCTCGTGCCGCCGGCCCGCGTGCCGCGCCGGAGCACGGGCACGGTGGAGGGTCGGGCTGCGCTGCTGCACGCGATCGCGCACATCGAGTTCAATGCGATCAACCTCGCGCTCGACGCCGTCGCGCGCTTTGCCGGTCTGCCCGTGGCCTATTACCGTGACTGGTGGCGCGTCGCCGTCGAGGAAACGCAGCATTTCGCGTTGCTGACGGCCCATCTCGCGACGCTCGATCGCGCCTACGGCGACTTCCCCGCGCACGACGGCCTGTGGGAAGCGGCGCGCAAGACCGCCGATGACTGCCTCGCCCGGATGGCCCTCGTGCCACGCGTTCTCGAAGCGCGCGGCCTCGACGTCACGCCCGGCATGCGCGCACGCCTGGTCGCCGCCGGCGATGCGCAAGCCGCGGCGATCCTCGAGGTGATCCTGCGCGAGGAAATCGGCCACGTCGCGATCGGGAATCGCTGGTTCCATCACCTGTGTACGGTGCGCGGGCGCGATCCCGGCGTCACATTCCGCACGCTCTGCGCGCGCTACGGCCAATCGCCGCCGCGCCCACCGTTCAACGTCGAAGCGCGCCTGGCTGGCGGATTCACGCGCGAGGAACTGGCCGAGTTCGGCGCGCGCGTGAATTCGAATTCGTAACCGGGGAATCGGCGCTTCGGCGCGATGAAGATCCCGGGTTTCGCTACGCTGCACCTGGGCTACGGAAACCGACGGCGCTGCTCAGCGCACGCTGAGCTCGGCACGGCGGTTGCGGGCTTCGGGAATGTCGTCGGCGGTCGGCACCAGCGGTTCGCGTTCGCCCCGGCCGGCGACACCGATGCGGGAGGCGTCGCCGCCCTTCGCGATCAGGAGTTCGCGCAGCGTTTCCGCCCGCTGCAGCGACAGCGCGTCGTTGTAGGCGAGATCACCGGTGCGATCGGTGTGGCCGATCACGATGACGTCGGCGACGGGGCGCGCGGCGATGTCGGCGAGCACGATGTCGGCCTGGGCCGCGGATTCGGCCGTGAGTCGATCGGAATCGCGCTCGAAATACAGCGTGTAGGATTTCGGGCGCGGCGGCAGCGCACCGAGGGCGGTAGCGAAGTCCCGGCTCACCTGGGCGGCACTCGACTGCGTCTGCGCGAGCCTGCCCTTGCCATCGACGCTCGCGCTCGCCCACGCCGTGCCGAGCACCGTTTCGTCTGCGCCGGGATTGACCGCGATCCGGCCGACCTCACCGTCTGCGCCCGGCAGGAGCACGACACGATCCGCTGGTCCGGCAGCGCAGCCGCCGAACACGAGCACGGCGCACAGAACGATGTGCCGCGTGGTCATTGCGCCGCCGCTGCTTCGACGACGAACTCGGTGCCACGCACGCCGAGGATGCTCGACGGCGTCCGGATCTTCATCTGATCCTTGCCGTGCTTCGCGAGCTTGCCGGACACGACGGCGAGCTTGCCCTGCTTCAGGGTGGAATCGAAGCCGCCTTCATGCGTCGTCGAATCGAAACGGAAGTCGTCGATCACGAAGCGGCTGTCGGGTCCGAGCGAGAGCAGCGAGTTGTCGCGGAACGTGATCCCGCAGCGGCCGTCCGCGCCGGTGACCAGCGTATCCGCGGCATCGACCGGCGTGCCCGGGCTGACGGCGTGGCGGGCGCCGGCGCGCTCGAGGGTCACCTGGCCGGTGGCGATTTTCACGATGCCGGCAGGCTCGGCGGCCAGCGTCGTAGTGCCGAACACACAGACGAGCACGGCGAGACTCCGTCCGCACGAGCGTGAAGAGCAAGCGGGCATCGAATCCTCCGGCGCAGTCAGCCGCTGCCTATAATAGCGAGCGGCCCAACCCGCGCCCATCGAGTCGACTGCATCACCGTGAAGAACTGCGCATTCCTCGTCCGCGAGGCCGATCTGCATGCCATCGTCACCCACGTCGAGGCCTGCGCCGGCGTCCTCGGGCTCCCGCGCGATCTCGTGCTGCGCTTGTGTCTGGTCGTCGAGGAACTGTTCGTCAACACTGCGCGCTACGGCGGCGACGCGGAAGCGAGCATCGAGCTGCTCGGCGATGTCGACGGCGTGTGGCTGCGCTACACCGACACCGCGCCCGCGTTCAACCCGATCGAGGCACTGGACCGCGAAGCGCTGTCACGCACCCTCGAAGGCCGTCCGATCGGCGGCCTCGGTCGCATCCTCGTCCATGATCTGAGCAGCACCGCACGCTACGAGCGCATCGACGAGCGCAATGTGCTGAGACTGCGCTTCGATTTCGAAGCGGCGCCTCGTGTCCTCCGTGGCTAGATTCAAGTGCCTTGCACACGGCACAACCGCACCCCGCCGGCTCAACGTCGCGCCACCACCAGCAGTGTCATGTCGTCGGCTTGTTCGGCGCCGGCGGCGTAGGCGCGTACGTCGCGTTCGATGTTCGCGATCAGATCGGCGGCGCGGGTGCGCGGGGCGCAGCGGGCGAGACAGGCGAGCAGGCGTTCGCGGCCGTAGAGCGCGCCGCTCGCGTCCTGCGCCTCGCTGATCCCGTCGGTGTAGAGGCAGAGTGCGATCGCGCGCGGCAGCTCGAGCAGGGAGGTCCGATAGACATAGCCATCGACGGTGCACAGCGGCGGGCCGTCCGCCCTGGGGCCGGCATCGATGCGGCCGCTGCCGACGAACAGCGGGCTGTCGTGGCCGGCGTTGGCACAGGCGAGCGTGCCGCTGTCGAGATCCACGCAGCCGGCGACCGCGGTGACGAACAGGAACTCGGGATTGTCCTCGGCAATCGCGTCGTTCGCGATGGTCAGCGCCATACCGGGATCGCCGTCGGCGCGCAGCGCCGCACTCTTGATCTGCGCTTTCGCAAGTGCCATTAGCAGCGCGCTCGGCAGGCCCTTGCCTGACACGTCGCCAATCGCAAAGAACAGCCGACGTGACGAGACGAGAAAGAAATCGTAGAAATCGCCGCCGACCATCGTTGCCGGCGCGGAGAACGCCGCAAGCTCGAGGCCGGGTGTCCCGGCGAGTGCATCGGGTCGCGGCAACATGCCGGTCTGGATACGGCGCGCGGTGTCGAGCTCGCTCTGTACGCGCAGTTGCGCGTCGCGACTCGCGGCGAGCTGTTCGCGCAGCACCCGGCGCTGGTGTTGCGCTTCCGCGAGCGTGCTGCCGAGCACGCCGATCAGCACGAGCCCGACACCGGCGAGTGGGTTGACCGGATCGATCAGAAGCCCGCGTTCGATGAAGATCGCGACCGACCCGAGCGCCCAGGCCAGCGCACCGAGGCCGACCAGTGCGATCGCGCGTCCCGGACCGAGCAGGCTCGCCCCGATGATGGCGAGCGACGACAGCAGCACCATGCCACCGAGTTCGAGCCACGGCGCCCAGTGCGGTCGCGACAACAGGCGGCCGGCCTCGGCATTCTCGATGGCCTCCGCGTGGAGCTCGACGCCGGGCATGCGACCGATCGGCGTCGAGACGATGTCCTGCAGGCCGAGTGCGGTGTAGCCGACGAGCACGATGCGGCCGGCGACGAGTTCGGGATCGAAGTTGCCGCGGACGACGTCGACGGCGGCGAGTGTCGGGCGTTCACCGCGACGCGAGAAATGCAGCCACCACCCGCCATCGCGATCGACCGGGATCGCGATGCCGGCGACGCCGATGCGGCGCAGTCCGTCGGCGGCGGTGTCGACGAGCAGAGGTTCGCTGCCGCCGCCGACGCGCAGCGTCTCGAGGGCGAGTCCCGCGAGCAGCGCATCGTCGCCAATCGACGCAAGCGTCGGCAGACGCCGGAACACGCCGCGTTCCGGTTCGGCGTTCAGCAAGGCCTGGCCACGGGCGGTCGCGACGAATTCGGGCCGGCTCGACAGCAGCCCGGAATAATGCGGCACGAAAGCGCGCGGATCCGCACCGTACTGCCGCAGCGGAGGCGTGGTGATCGGTGCGGTCGCGTCGCGGTCCACGCCCGCTGCGCCGAGCACGACCTGTGAACCGCGGATCGCGGCGGCGAGCCGCGCGTCACTGTCCGGCAGGTAGCGCGCCAGCGGCGCCGTCGCCGCCGGTGACAGGTCGAGCGTCGCGACCAGCGACGCCGGCGCATAGCGATCGGCTTCGACGAACAGCGCATCGATCGCGATCGCAGTCGGCCGGGCGACGACCAGGCGTTCGATGATCTGGGCGATGCTCGTCCGTGACCAGGGCCACGGACCGATCTCACGCAGGCTGCGTTCGTCGATTTCGACGATGAGCACGGGATCGGCGGTGCGTTCGCGCGGCAGCCGGCGCTGGTAGACATCGAAGGCCTCGTTGCGCAGCACGCGTTCGAATGGTGTATCGAAGCCGGCGAGCAGGCCACAGTTTGCAAGCAGCAGCAGGACGCCGAGTATGCGGGCGGTTTGCGGCGCGTGCCGCCGCACAGGCCCGCCCGCGGCCGTCACCTGGCGTGCTCACACATCATCGAGGGGTGAGGCTTCGCGGTCGAATCCCGTTCTCTTCGGCAGTTCCAGCGTCGAACTCAGATCGAACGCGGCGCGGATGCGCGGGTCCTCGATGTCACGATCGGCGAGCAGATCGGCGGCAACGATGTCGGCGAGCAGGCCCCAGGACTGTTCGGGGATATGGTCGTACTCGAGCCAGTCGGTGTTGCGCGCGAGTATCCACGCGTCCCAGAACTGGATCGCGACGACGAGCTTGCGATAACGCTCGTCACCACCCTGGCGCAGTGCCGAGCGGAACTCCAGGAAATCCTTGCCGAGGTGTTCGTAGCGGCGCAGCTTGTGCAGCGATGCATCCCGCTTGATGGCGGCAGCGAGACGGCGGCGGATGTCGGCGTAGGCGTCCTTCATCTCTTTCTCCTTTACCGTGCGGCAGAACCAGCATAGCCGTCACAGCACGGCTGCCGCAGCGGGAAAGTACGCTGACCTCAGAGCACGATCTCGAGCCCGTCGTAGGCCGCGAAGACCTCCAGCGGCGCGGCATCGACCCGCGTGATTTCCTCGAAGCGGCGTGTTTCCGCCTCGATGGCGACGAGGCGCTGGTCGTCGTGTATCGGTTCGTGATGGAACAGGGCGAGCCGCTTCGCGTTCGCGAGCTGGCACAGTTCGACGCCGACGACGTTGCTCGAGTGTCCCCAGTCCTCCTTGACTGAAATGGCGTCGGCGAAGGAGTACATCGCGTCGAAGGCGACGAGATCGGCGTCGCGGAAGAAGTCGATGAAGCCGTCGGTGACGTCCGGATCATCGAGCTTGTGTTCGGAATCGGTCGAATACACGAAGGTCTTGCCACGGTGCGTGAAGCGATAGCCGTAGGAATCGCCGGCGTGGATCTGACGCTTGGCCAGCACCTCGAGGCCGCCGATCGTCACCGGCACGTCGGCCGCCAGCGTCACGAATTCGATCTGTGCGCCGAGTTGCGAAAAATCGACCGGAAACGAGGGGGCGCCGTGTTGCGCGCGGAACGCTGCTTCGAGTTCGTGGTGACAGCCGTAGATCCGGATCAGATTGCCTGGAATGTAAGCCGGCGCGAACAGCGGAAAGCCCATGATGTGATCCCAGTGCATATGCGACATGAACACGTGGAAGACATTCGGCGTGGTGACGCCGTGGCGCGCAATGACGGCGCTGCCGAAAGGCCTTGCGCCCGTGCCGAGATCGCACAGGAGGTAATCGTGGCTGCCGCCGTCCGGTGCCTGCAATTCGATTTCGACGCAGCTCGAATGACCGCCGAAGGTGCGGGTGACGTGAAACGGCAGCGTCGCCGCGAATACCTGGGCCGCCTCGAGATCGTCGAAGCGGCGGCCGTCGGCCGCGAGCAGCGCGGCGACGACTTTCGCCTCGACTTCGCGCGCCGTGAGTGCGATCGGCAGCGAACCGCGGGTGCCCCAGAAACGAATGCGCATCGTCTAGCGCTCCGTCAGTGCACGCAGCCCGGCGTCGAGCGACGCGTGCACCGGAAAGACGAGATTGAAGCGCGAGATGTCGAG
>JADZCB010000152.1 GCA_020851775.1 Gammaproteobacteria bacterium | reverse complement strand
GTGTGATCCGGTTCGGCATGACGCGTGAAAACGTCCTCGGCATCGAAGCGGTGCTCGCGGACGGCACGGTGGTCACCTCGCTGAACAAGATGATCAAGAACAACGCGGGCTACGATCTCAAGCATCTCTTCATCGGTTCGGAAGGGACGCTCGGCATCGTGACGCGTGTCGTGATCCGTCTGCGCGAGCTGGCACAGGGGCAACAGACCGCGTTCGCCGCCTGTGACGACTTCGCGCAGGTCGCCGGCTTCCTGCGTCACATCGATCGCGCGATGGGCGGCGCACTGTGCTCCTTCGAAGTGATGTGGAAGGAGTATTACGAACTCGTGACGACCGCGCCCGCGACGAACGCGCGGCCGGTGCCGCTGGAAGGGCACGAGCAGTTCATCCTCTGCGAGGCGCTCGGTACCGGTCATCCGCAGGACGCCGAACGTTTCGAGACTGTGATGATGGAGGCGCTGGAACAGGGTTTGATCGCCGATGCCGTCGTCGCGAAGTCGGAGAACGAGCGCCGCGCGATGTGGCGGATCAGGGATTCGGTCGACCAGTTCTTCCGTTACGGGCCGGCCTTCCTCTACGACGTGAGCCTCGCGATCCCGCACATGGACGCCTACATCAAGGAAGTGAAGCGGCGGCTCACGGCGGCATATCCCGATCATCACTGCTTCACGCTGGGCCACATCGGCGACGGGAACATCCATTTCACGGTCGCCGTCGGCTCGGGCGGTCTCGATCATCACCGGCGCGTCAATGCCTGTATCTACGAACCGCTGCAGCCGGTCGGCGGCTCGGTGTCGGCCGAGCATGGCATCGGGACCGAGAAGCTCGACTATCTGCCATTGAGTCGCAGCGCGACGGAAATCGCGCTGATGCGGCGGCTCAAGGCGGCACTCGATCCGAAGGGCATCCTCAACCCGGGCAAGATCTTCCCGGTCGCGTGAACCGGCGGCGGCGATGACGGCGCCGGAGCGCAATGCAGTCGACGCCTGGCTCGAGCGTGCACGGCGCGACGGGGTCGAGCGCATTTCCTGCGCCGCCGTCGACTGGAACGGGCGGCTGCGCGCGACGCAGATCCCGCTCGCTGCGTGCGCGTCCGCACTGAGCGGGGGCCTCGCCGTGACGACTGCGATCTTCGCGCCCGACAGCGCCGAGCGGCCGATCACCAGCGGCTACTTCCACGATCCCGTCAACGGCTATCGCGACGCCTGGCTCGCGCCGGACCTCACGGCCGCACGCGCGGACCCCTGGGCCGACGGCGCGCCGGCGCTGATCGTCCCTGGCAACCTCGTCGGTGACTTCGCGTGCTGTTGTCCGCGCGCGATGCTCGAGCGCGAGATCGAGGCGCTGGCGCGCCTCGGCCTGCGTTGCGACGCCGCCTTCGAGTTCGAGTACCACGTGCTGAACGAGACCGTCGCGAGCCTGCGCGAGAAAGTGCCGGCGCGCCTCGATCGTCTCGCCGCCCTGGAGCGCATGTATTCCTGGGTCGACCAGGCCGTCGCCGCGCCGCTGCTCGACGCGACACGCCGTGCCGCCGCCGCGCTCGACATTCCCGTGCATGCGATCCACGCCGAGTTCAGCGGGCTGCTCGAAGTCGCGCTCGGCAAGGCCAGCGGCGTGCGCGCGGCCGACGATGCGGCACTGTTCAAGGCGGTCGCGAAGATCGTCGCGCGTCGTGGCGGCATGCTCGCGAGCTTCATGGCACGTCTCGCCGAGCCCTTCGAATCGGCAGGCGCACATCTGAACGTCTCGCTCCACCGCCGGGACGGTGACGTGGCGGAATTCCATGCGCCGGCAGGTCGGTGCAGCCCGACGCTGCGCGGTTTCCTCGGCGGACTCCAGCGCCACCTGCCGGATCTGATGCTGCTGCTGCTGCCGCACCTGAACTCGTACAAGCGTTACGTCGGCGACAGCTTCGCGCCGCGCACGAACAGTTGGGGTATCGACAACAAGACCTGCGCCTATCGGGTCGTCAACCACGACGCGCATGTTGCGCGCATCGAATGCCGCGTGCCGGGTGCTGACGTGAACGCGCATCTCGCGCTGGCCGCGGTGCTCGCCGCCGGCCGGCGTGGGATCGAACAGGCCCTCGCGCCGACGGCGCCGGTCGTCGGTGACGCTGCAGCCGCGGATGCGCCACGAGGGGCGCCGTGGCCGCCGGATTTCGCCGCAGCGATCGCGCAATGGCGCGGCTCGCGCGTCGCGCGCGAGGCGTTCGGGGATCTGTTCGTCGACGCCTATGCACTGACGCGCGAGTGGGAACTCGATCAGCTCGCGCGCACCGTCACGGACTGGGAATTGAGGCAGTTCGCGGAGGGCGTGTGAGACTCTGCGCGCCCGTTACGCGACTGCCCGTGCCTCCTGCCCGGCCATCTGCCACTTGAATCACCAAGACAGAGACCGCTTGCACAGATGAACACCCGATCGCTCGAGACCCCCTTCCACACCCGCTTCACCGTCCTGCCGGCCTGGCTCGATCCGAACGGGCACATGAACGTCGCGTTCTACCTGTCCGCGTTCGACAAGGGCAGCGATCCGCTGTTCGACTACTGTGGCATCGGTTGGGACTACACGAAGAGTGGCGCGGGTTCGGTGTTCGTGACCGGTTGCGACATCGACTTCCGTCACGAACTGCTCGAAGGCGACGCGCTGGCGGTCACGACGCGGCTGCTCGACTTCAATGACAAACTGCTGCACGTGTGGTGCGAGATGTTCCGTGTCGGCGAGGACGCGCCGGCGGCGACCTACGAAGCGTTGTTCATGCACGTGTCGCTGCAAACGCGCCGGAGCATGCCGTTTCCGACCAGCGCCAGCGCCCGGCTCGCGGATGTGCTCGCGGCACATGCGAGTCTGCCGCTGCCCGCCCAACTCGGTCGCAAGCTCGGGATCAGGCGCAAGGGCTGACGTCCGGATCGCAGGCCCCGCGCCGTACGCCGTTCAAAGCTTCAGCATCTTCGCGAGATTGTTCTTCTGGATGTCCGAGGAACCGCCGACGATCGGCATGCCGAGCAGGTCGCGTACGTTGCGCTCCATGTCGTAGGCGTCGGAGAGACCGTAGGCGCCCATGATCTGCTGGCAGGCGAGCGCGATCTCGACTCCGACGTCGGCACAGAACAGCTTGGCCATGCTCGTCTCGACCGAACACGGCAGGCCACGGTCGGCGAGCCAGGCGCCGTGGTATAGCATGTGCCGGCAGGCGGCGAGTCGCGTCCGCGCAGTCACGAGCTTGTGGCGGATCACCTGGTGATCGGCAATGCGCTTGCCGAATTGCCGGCGTTGCTGTGCATAGTCCCAGGCTTCCTCGAGCGCGGCACGCGCGAGGCCGTAGCCGAGCGCGGTGATCTCGATCTTTTCGACGTCGAGCGCACGACCGGCGAGCAGTTCCCAGCCGCGGTTCCACATCGTCGGGCCGCCGACGATGGCGGACAGCGGCAGCCGGACGTCGTCGAAATAGACGTCCATGCTCGCCGTGTAGCGCAGATTGGCGTGTTCGATCGGGTGCATCGTCACGCCGGGCGCGTCGCTCGGGACCAGTACGAACGACAGATTGCGATGGCGCTCGGCGGGATCACCCGAGCGCACGAGACAATAGATATATGTCGCCCAGTCGGCGCCGGTACACCAGCGTTTGGCACCGTTGATGACGAGGCTGTCGCCGTCGCGCCGCGCGGTCGTCTCGACGCTCGCGAGATCGCCGCCGACG
>JADZCB010000151.1 GCA_020851775.1 Gammaproteobacteria bacterium | reverse complement strand
TTGAGGCGCGGCGTCTCCATGGCGGGATCAGCGTACGCAGATCTCGCTCTCGGCGAAGAAGAACGCGATTTCCTCGCGCGCCGTCTCCGGTGCATCCGAACCGTGCACGGCGTTCTCGGAGATGTCCTTGCCGAATTCGGCGCGGATCGTGCCGGGAGCGGCTTTTTTCGGATCGGTCGCGCCCATTACTTCACGGTTCTTCAGGATGGCGTTTTCACCTTCCAGCACCTGCACGAGAATGGGACCCGAGGTCATGAAGTCGACGAGTTCCTGGAAGAACGGGCGCTCGCGATGCACGGCGTAGAAGCGGCCCGCCTGTTCCGGCGAGAGCTTCATCATCTTGGCGGCGACGATGCGCAGACCGGCCGCTTCGAATTTGGCGAGGATGGCGCCGATGTGGTTGTCCTTGACGGCGCTCGGTTTGACGATGGAAATGGTGCGTTCGATGGCCATGACCGGGTGGTCTCCTGGAGATTGGGCATAAGGCATTGAAAAAGCGGGCTGTATTATATTGGCTGCCGTGCAATAAAGCACGGCGCGCGCGCATGCCGGGGCACGGCAGGGTGGTGCGCGGGTGGGCCGGCGATTCCGAACGAGTCCGCGACGGACCCGTTCAGGGCTCCTCAGTAGAGCCCGGTCTCCAATCGGGCAGCCTCGGACATCATGTCCGAATGCCAGGGCGGATCGAACGTCAGTTCGACGTCGACTTCGGTCACATGCGGCACTTCGGAGACCTTGCTGCGCACGTCATCGACGAGGATCGGGCCCATGCCGCAGCCGGGCGCGGTCAACGTCATGTCGATTTCGACGCGGTTGCCACCGGCGGGCAGCGGCACGACTTCACACCGGTAGATCAGGCCGAGTTCGACGATGTTGATGGGGATTTCAGGGTCATAACAGGTCTGGAGCTGTTCCCAGATCAGGCTTTCGTCGACCCGTCCGTCGCCCGTCGCCGGCGTGTCGGGCGCGGGTCCCGTGCTGCGCTCCATGCCGAGCGCATCGATGTGCTCGGCGGAGATTCGCGCCAGATTGCCATGGACGTTGACGGTCACCGAGCCGCCGAGCGCCTGTGTCACGAACACTTCGGTTCCCGCTTTCAGGGTCACGGGCGATCCTTCGGGGATCAGCACCGCCGGGCAGTCCCGGGCCAGCGCGACGGGCGTGCGAACGTCGATCGAGGCATTCATGGCGGTGGCTACTCCGAACTCACATCAGGATGTCGCGCGCTCTGCCCAGGGCAGCCACGAAGCGGTCGACGTCCTCGAAGGTGTTGTAGAAGGCGAACGAGGCCCGGGCGGTGCCGCTGAGTCCGTAGTGCTGCATCACCGGCATCGCGCAATGATGGCCCGTGCGGATGGCGACACCCTGACTGTCGAGCAGCACGCCGAGATCCTGTGGATGCAGGCCGTCGATGACGAAGGACAGCACCGCCGCCTTGTCGCGCGCCGTGCCGATTGCACGCAGGCCCGGGAACGCGTGCAACGCCGCCGTCGTGCGCTCGAGCAGCACGTGTTCGTGGGCAATCGCTCCCGCGAAATCGAGGCCGGCGAGCCAGTCGAACGCGGCTTTCAGCCCAATCGCCCCGGCAATGTCCGGTGTGCCGGCCTCGAACTTGTACGGAATGTCGTTGAACTCCGTGTGTTCGAAGCTGACGGTCTTGATCATGTCGCCGCCGCCCTGCCACGGCGGCATCGCCTCCAGCAGCGCCGCCTTCGCATACAGTACGCCGATGCCGGTCGGGCCGAACAGCTTGTGACCCGAGAACGCGAAAAAGTCGCAGTCGAGCGCGCGCACGTCGACGGCCGCGTGCGCGACCGACTGTGCCCCGTCGATGAGAACCTTCGCGCCTGCGGCGTGCGCCAGCGCGACGATGCGCGCGACGGGGTTCACCGTGCCGAGCGCGTTCGAGACGTGACCGATCGCGACGAGCTTCGTGCGCGACGACAGCAGGCGCTCGAAAGCCGCCATGTCGAGATCGCCACGTTCGTCGATTGGCACGACCTTCAAGATCGTCCCGCGCTGCCTGGCGAGCATCTGCCAGGGCACGATGTTCGCGTGGTGTTCGGCGGTGCCGATCAGGATTTCGTCGCCCGCCTGCAGAAATTCGCGCGCATAACTCTGCGCGACGAGATTGATCCCTTCGGTGGTGCCGCGGGTGAACACGATTTCGCGCGTGTCGGCGGCATTGAGAAAGCGCCTCGCGGCCTCGCGTGCGGCCTCGAACTCGTCGGTCGCCCGCTGCGACAGCGTATGCACGCCACGATGCACATTGGCATTGAAGGTCTCGTAATAGCGGCTCGTCGCATCGATCACCGCGCGAGGCTTCTGGGTCGTCGCGGCGTTGTCCAGATAGACGAGGGGCTTGCCGTGCACGGACGTCGCGAGGATCGGAAATTCGGCGCGCACGCGCGTGACATCGAACGGCGTGACCCCCGTTGCGACGGCCGGCGGCTGAGCTGCCTGGCGGGAAGCGGCGTCCATCAGGCTTCGTCCACGGATGTCGGCAGTGGCACGTCGGCGCGACCGGCGAGCGCGGCGGTGAGCCATGCCCGCAGCGGCGGGTGTTCGACCGTTTCGATGACGCCCTGGGCGAAGCCGAAGGTCAGCAGGGCGCGCGCTTCGGCCGCGGGAATGCCCCGCGATTGCAGATAGAACACCGCAGCCTCGTCGATCTGCCCGACGGTCGCGCCGTGCGCACACGCGACGTCGTCGGCGTAGATTTCGAGTTCGGGCTTGGTGTCGATCTCGGCCGCCGGCGACAACAACAGGTTGTGACTCGCCTGCTGGGCCCGGATCTTCTGCGCGCCGGCGCGCACGAGCACTTTGCCGCGAAACACGCCGCGGCCGTCCCCGTCGGCCAGCCCTTTGTACAACTCTTCGCTGACCGTGTGGGCTGCCTGGTGATCGAGAAAGGTCTGATGATCGATATGCTGACCGGCTGCCGCGACGAACAGCCCGTTCAGCGCGACGTGGGCGCCGGGCTCGGCCAGTGCGGCCTGCACGGCGATGCGCACCAGCCGTCCGCCGAAGACGAACGAACAGGACGTCAGCGCCGCATCGCGTGCTGCGCGCAGACGTACGTTGCCGATATGCGTCGCCCGCGCCGCTTCGGCTGTCAGCCGGTAATGTGTCACGCGGCTGGCGGCTGCGGCGTCGATGTCGGTCAGTGCGTTCGTGAGGTTCGCCGCCGTGTCGCGACCGTAATGCACTTCGACGAGCGTGAAATGACTGCGCGCGCCGACGCGAACGCTGATAAGCGGTGCGGCATGGCGGTTGTGATCCCTGCCGCCGTGCACGAACAACACCGTCAGCGGGCGCGCGACGGCGACATCCGCGGCCACCTCGATCACGGCCCCGTCCTCGACGAAAGCCGTATTCAGCGCATCGAAGATCGGCGCATCGTCTGCCGCGCCGCACTCGAACAGCGTGGTGAGCGCCGTGGGCTCTTCCGCGAGCACCGCCGATAACGGGCGGACCGTGACGCCGGCGTCGGTGTTCGCGATGGACAGCGCCGGATTGTAGCGCCCGTCGACGAACACGAGACGCGGCCCGTCATCGGCGGCCAGCGGCAGCGGCGGCGGCCCGGCAGCGGGCACCGGCGTCGCTGCGGACGCGGCGAGCGTGAGCGCGGTGACATCGGTGTATTTCCAGTCTTCATCACGCACCGTCGGCAGTCCGCGTCGCCGCGCGTTCGCGAAGGCGCGCTCGCGCAACGGCGCCAGCGGTGTACCGGTCTCGACGCGGAACTCTCGGGCGAGCGTGTCGAGCAGCGTCATCTCACACCACCGCCGCCGGCAGCAGCCAGTCATAACCGCGCTGTTCGAGTTCGAGCGCGAGTTCGCGTGGTCCGGACTTCACGATGCGACCCTGCGCCAGCACGTGCACGACATCGGGCACGATGTAATCGAGCAGCCGCTGGTAGTGGGTCACGACGAGGAACGAACGCGAAGGATCCCTGAGCTGGTTGACGCCCTCGGCGACGATGCGCAGCGCGTCGATGTCGAGTCCCGAATCCGTTTCGTCGAGCACCGCGAGACGCGGTTCGAGCACGCACATCTGGAAGACTTCGTTGCGCTTCTTCTCGCCGCCGGAGAAGCCCTGATTCACCGGCCGATTCAACAGGCTTTCCTTGAGGCCGACGATCTTCGCCTTTCCCTTCACCAGGCTCAGGAACTGCACCGCGTCCATTTCCGGCTGCCCGCGATACTTGCGGATGCCGTTCAGCGCCGCCTTCAGCATGTAGACGTTGTTGACGCCCGGGATCTCGAGCGGGTACTGGAACGCGAGGAATACTCCTTCGCCGGCACGTGCTTCCGGTTCGAGCGCCAGCAGATCCCTGCCGTCGAAGCTGATGCTGCCCTTCGTCGCCGTGTAGCCGGGCTTGCCGGCGATCACGTGGGCGAGCGTGCTCTTGCCCGAGCCGTTCGGGCCCATGATCGCGTGAACCTGGCCGGATGGCAGTTCGAGATCCAGCCCGCGCAGGATCGGCTTGCCTTCGACCTCGACATGAAGATTTTCGATTTTGAGCATGAGTCTGAAATCGCTGCTTGCGGATGAAGGCGCGGCGTGCAAGCCGCGACGTGTTCAGCCGACCGCGCCCTCCAGGCTGATCGACAGCAGTTTCTGCGCTTCGACGGCGAATTCCATCGGCA
>JADZCB010000150.1 GCA_020851775.1 Gammaproteobacteria bacterium | reverse complement strand
TCCCGCAGCAGTTCGTTGATGCCGACCTTCGCGCGTGTCTTCGCGTCGACGCGCTTGACGATCACGGCGCAGTAGAGGCTGTGGCTGCCGTCGGCGGCCGGCAGGCTGCCGGACACCACGACCGAACCGGGCGGCACGTAGCCGCTCGTGATCTGCCCGGTCTCGCGGTCGTAGATCTTCGTGCTCTGACCGATGAACACACCCATCGAGATCACCGAACCTGCGCCGACGACGACGCCCTCGACGACTTCCGAACGGGCGCCGATGAAGCAGTCATCCTCGATGATCGTCGGTGAAGCCTGCAGCGGTTCGAGTACGCCACCGATGCCGACGCCGCCCGAGAGGTGCACGTTCCTGCCTATCTGTGCGCATGAGCCGACGGTCGCCCAGGTGTCGACCATCGTGCCACTGTCGACGTAGGCGCCGATGTTGACATAGCTCGGCATCAGCACGACGCCGGAAGCGATGTAGGCGCCGCGACGCGCGACCGCGGGCGGGACGACGCGCACGCCGATCGCACGGAATTCGGCGTCGCTCAAGCCGCCGAACTTCGTCGGCACCTTGTCGAAGAACGACAGGCTGCCGGCAGGCAGCACTGCATTGTCGTTGAGACGAAAGCTCAGCAGCACCGCCTTCTTCGCCCATTCGTTGACCTGCCACGTGCCGTCGCGCTTCTCGGCAACGCGCAGCGTGCCGGCATCCAGCAGGGCGAGACACTGCTCGACGGCCTTGCGCACGCGGGGCGGTGCCTTGTCCGGGCTGAAATCGGCACGTCGCTCGAAAGCTTCGTCGATGACGGCGGCGAGATCCTGCATGGCACTCCTCGATGACTGGGTAACGGAAACTTCAGCGTGCGGCGATCACGTCGACGATGCGGCGGATACCTGTCACGCATTCGTCGAACGGCGCGACGAGCGCGATCCGCAGGCGTCGCGCGCCGGGATTGCCGTGGCCCGCGTCGCGGGCGAGGAAGCTCCCCGGCAGCGTCGTCACGTTCGCTTCGGCGATCAGCCGGGCGCACAGCATGCAGTCGTCGTCGTCGACTTCGGGCCAGAGATAGAAGCCGCCGGCGGGTGCTGCGACTTTCGTCACCGCTGCGAGCAGGGGTGTCACTGCGGCGAACTTGGCGCGATAGACCGCACGGTTGTCGATGACGTGCGCTTCGTCGCGCCATGCAGCCGCGCTCGCCGCCTGTACATGCAGCGGCATCGCCGCGCCGTGATAAGTGCGATAACGCAGGAATTCGCCGAGCACGGCCGGATCACCGGCGACAAAACCCGAGCGCAGGCCTGGCGCATTCGAGCGCTTCGACAGACTGTGCATCACGAGGCAGCGTTCGAAGCGCGTCCGGCCATCGGCCCAGGCCGCCTCGAGCAGGCCGCACGGCGGACTGGACTCGTCGAGATAGAGTTCGGAGTAGCACTCGTCGGAGACGATCACGAAGCCGTGGCGATCGGCGAGCGCGAGCAGCGCTCGATAATCGTCCTGTGACATCACGGCCCCGGACGGGTTGGCCGGCGAACAGACGTAAACGAGGCGGCAGCGTGCCCACGCGGCGTCCGGTACGGCGTCGAAATCCGGCATGAAATCGCGCGCAGCCGGACAGGGCAGGTAATAGGGCTGGGCGCCGGCGAGCAAAGCCGCACCCTCGTAGATCTGATAGAACGGATTCGGCATCGCGACGAGTGCCTGCGGATCGCGCGCGTCGATCAGACATTGCGCGATCGCGAACAATGCCTCGCGCGTGCCATTCGCCGGCAACACCATCGTCGTCGGATCGACCGCGCGCGCAGGCAATCGGTAACGGCGCGAAAGCCACGCTGCAATCGCCTCACGCAATGTGTCAGAACCTTTCGTCGCCGGGTATTTCGACAGCAGCGCCAGCGCGTCACGCAGGGCATCGAGCACCAGCGCCGGCGTCGCGTGTTGCGGTTCGCCGATCGACAGGTTGATCGGGGCCAGCGCCGGATTCGGTTGCAGGGGCAGGCGCAGCGCGGCCAGTCGCTCGAACGGATAGGGATTCAGGTGTTCGAGGCCAGGATTCATGCAGGCACGGTGGCATTGGCGGGCGGCCAGTATAAAGGAAGCATCGAACAAGTCCTGCGCGGGTGGATGCGGCGGCGAGCCGGCGATGGTCGGCGACGAAGCGTCGTCGCGCTCGTGCGCGAAGGCGCGCTTCGCAGGCCGCACATCGGTACCGTGGTGGCATCGATTCGGGTATTCTTTCCGCCCATTTTTTTGCAGTTTTCCAGGCGGATTTTCCCCATGGCGCACAAGATACTCCTGCTGAAGGGCGATGGCATCGGACCGGAAATCGTCGCTGCGACGCTCGTGGTGCTGGGCACGTTGCGCGAGCGCTTCGGACTCGCACTCGAGATCGAGGAGGCGCTGATGGGTGGCTGCGCCGTCGACGTCCACGGCGAACCGCTGCCCGACAGTACGCTCGCTCTCGCCCGCGCGGCGGACGCCATCCTGCTCGGTGCGGTCGGTGGCCCGAAGTGGGAGCGCATCGAACGCGACAAGCGCCCGGAACGCGGGCTGCTGAAGCTGCGTTCCGCGCTCGATCTGTTCTGCAACCTGCGTCCGGCGGCGGTGCATACCGCGCTCGCCGACGCCTCGACGTTGCGTCCCGAAGTCGTTTCCGGCCTCGACATCCTCATCGTCCGTGAACTGACGGGCGACATCTACTTCGGCCAGCCGCGCGGCATTGAAATCGACGCGGATGGCCAGCGCGTCGGCCGCAACACGATGATTTATACCGAAGCGGAAATCCGCCGCGTGGCTCATGCGGCTTTCCGTACCGCGCTGAAGCGGGCGCGACGGCTGTGTTCGGTCGACAAGGCCAACGTACTGGAGACCACCGAACTGTGGCGCGACGTCGTGACCGAAGTCGGCCGCGACTATCCGGAAGTCGAGCTCTCGCACCTGTACGTCGACAACGCTGCAATGCAGCTCGTGCGGGCACCGAAGCAGTTCGATGTCATCGTCACCGGCAACATCTTCGGCGACATCCTGTCCGATCTCGCGTCGATGCTGACCGGCTCCATCGGCATGCTGCCGTCGGCGTCGCTGAATGCGGACGGCAAGGGCATGTTCGAGCCGATCCACGGCTCGGCACCCGATATCGCGGGGCAGGACAAGGCGAACCCGCTCGCGACGATCCTCTCGGCGGCGATGATGCTGCGCTATGCGCTGAACGAGCCGGTGCAGGCGACGCGTATCGAGCAGGCGGTGACGACGGTGCTCGACGGCGGCCTGCGCACGGCGGACATCCAAGCCGCCGGCGGGCCCGTCATCGGCACGCGCGAAATGGGCGCGGCCGTCGCCGCCGCGCTGCGCTGATCCGGCGCGCCCATCCCCGTACGCAAATCCACACATCATGCAGGCAGATTGAGATGAGCAGAAAGTTCAACGTGGCCGTCGTCGGCGCCACCGGCGCCGTCGGCGAAGCGATGCTGTCGATCCTCGAGCAGCGCAAGTTTCCGGTAGACCAGGTGTTCGCGGTCGCGAGTGCGCGTTCGGCCGGCACCAAAATCCCTTTCGCGGGCAAGCAACTGACGGTGCACGATCTCGAGACCTTCGATTTCAGCCAGACGCCGATCGGCCTATTCTCGCCCGGCGCCTCGGTGTCGAAGATCTATGCGCCGAAGGCAGCGGCGGCCGGCTGCGTCGTCGTCGACAACACCTCGCAGTTCCGGTACGACGACGACATCCCGCTGGTCGTGCCCGAGGTCAATGCGCACAAGATTGCCGACTATCGCAACCGTGGCATCATCGCCAACCCGAACTGCTCGACGATTCAGATGCTGGTCGCGCTGAAGCCGATCTATGACGCGGTCGGCATCGAGCGGATCAACGTCTGTACCTATCAGGCGGTGTCCGGTACCGGCAAGGAGGCCATCGAGGAACTGGCACGCCAGACCGCCAACCTGTTGAACGGCAAGCCGATCGAGACGGCCGTCTACCCGAAGCAAATCGCTTTCAACTGCCTGCCGCACATCGACATCTTCATGGACAACGGCTACACGAAGGAAGAGATGAAGCTGGTGTGGGAAACGCGCAAGATCATCGGTGACGACCGGATCCAGGTGAATCCGACCACCGTGCGCGTGCCGGTCTTCTACGGACATTCCGAGGCCGTCCACATCGAGACCCGCGACAAGATCTCGGCCGAGGCCGCGCGGGCGCTGCTCGCGAAGGCGCCCGGGGTCACCGTGCTCGACGGCAGGACCGACGGCGCTTATCCGACCGCCGTCACCGAGGCCGCCCAGCGCGATGACGTGTTTGTCGGCCGCATTCGTGAGGACATCTCTCACCCCAGGGGTTTGGATCTCTGGGTCGTGGCCGACAACGTCCGCAAGGGTGCCGCACTGAATAGTATCCAGATCGCGGAAATATTGGTGAAAAGCTATTTATAAGTTAAAGTTAACTTGTAATCATAAAGTTCATTCGCAGGTAGGAAGCTGCGCTCGCTTGATGATTGCGGGTAGCGCGGGCCGCGCCCCGGAGCCCGAGCGGGACTACGCCGATACTGACGCCGTCGCCGACGGCGTCGCCGATTGAGGAAGCGCCACATGCTGCGGAAAAAAGCAGTCGCTCTCGCCCTGTCGATGCTCTTGCCAGGAGCGGCATCAGCGCTGGGTCTGGGGGCGCTGAAGGCTCAGTCCGGACTCAATCAGCCTTTCAACGGGCGCATCGATATCCTTGGGGCGACCGCTGGCGATTTCGATACGCTGAGCATCAAGCTCGCGGGCCCGGAAGCCTTCGAACGCGCAGGGGTGCTGCGCGAGGCGGTCCTGCTGTCGCTGAAGTTCGAGATCGTCGAGACGCCCGCCGGCAGCGATTACATCCGGGTTTCCAGCCGCGAGCCCGTGCGCGAACCATTTCTTAACTTTCTGCTCGAGCTGAATTGGGCCAACGGACGCCTGGTGCGCGAGTACACCGTATTGCTCGATCCGCCGTTGTATGACCCGAATCGCCGCGTGGCGCCGGCCGTCACCCCCGCACCACCAGCGGTGGCGGCGGCGTCGGCGCCCGTCGTTCCTGCGCGTGCGCCGAGTGCGGCACCGTCGGCGGTGGCGGCCGACGGCTCACTCGGGGTCGTGCAGGGTTCGGACACCGCCTGGGGGCTCGCGCTGCGTCACCGGCCTGATCCGGGCATCAGTGTCCAGCGCATGATGATCGCGCTGCTGCGCGCGAACCCGGAGGCGTTCAGTGACGGCAACATCAACCAGCTCCGGCGCGGCGCCGTGTTGCGGATGCCTGCCCAGGCCGAGATCGACGGCCTTAGCCAGCAGGAGGCGATGCGCGAAGTCGCGCGTCAACATCAGCTCTGGGAGGAATATCGCCAGGGCGCCAGCGCGGCGGCGCCGACTCAGCCGCTGAGTCCGCCGGCGGTCGCCGAACCGGCCGCTCCGGCCGACGACCTGGACGCCGCGCTCGCCGAGGCAGACGAGGAGCACGTGCCGGAACAACCGGCAGCCGAAGCGCCGGCCGAAGGCGAGGACGCCAGGCTCGAACTCGTCGCGCCGGCCGCCGAAGGCGAAAAGGCGGCAGGCACCCCCGGCCCGGGCGCCGCCGAGTCCGACGACGCCGAGGCAGCCGGTGCCGGCGACGAGGTGGCGCTCGCGGCGGAAGGCGCGACGACGCAGGCCGCGACCGAAGCGGAACTCAAGTCCAAGCTCGACGAGGCGAGCGAGATCATCGATCTGCTGCAGCGTCAGGTCGAAATCAAAGACGACGAACTCGCCCGCCTCCAGGCGCGGCTTGCCGAACTCGGCACGCAACCCGATGCCACCACGCCGCCGCCCCCTGCCGCGGCGGTGGCGCCGGGCACGGAAGCCCCGCCCGCCACCGCGGCAGAAAATCCGCCGCCCGTGGCCGCGACCCCGACGCCTGCAAGCCCGCCGCAGCCTGCAACGGCAACACGCACACCGCCACTGGCACCGCCGTCCGCTGGTCCGTTCGACAGCCTGATCCCGCCCCATCTGCGCGATATGGTGCCGGGCGGTGCGACGACGATCGTCGGCGTACTGGGCTCGCTGCTGGTGCTCGCACTCGCCCTGCTCGGCAAGTCGTTTGCAGGTCGTCGCGGCAAGGAAATCAAGGCAGGCCCAAAACGGGCTGCCCCAGCCGTCGCCGTCGCAGTGCCTGCCGCCGCTGCACCAGCGGTCGACGAAATCGAATTGCCGACGTCGCCGGTCGCCCCGATCGTCGCCGACGAGCATGCCGATCAGTTCACGCGTACGCTCGAAGCGAGCGCCGAACAGCTTCAGGGAGATCCGCTCGAAGAGGTCAACGTCTATCTCGCCTACGAGCGCTTCGACCAGGCCGAAGAACTCGTGAAGAAAGTCATCGCGCAGTATCCCGACGAACACAAGTACAAGCTGCGGCTGCTCGAAATCTACTACTCCGCGAATGACAAACAGGCCTACGAGACGCACGCACGCGAATTGCTGGACGTCGTCGGGGAGCATCACCCGCTGTGGGAAAATGCGGTCGCGATGTGGAACGAGATGTCGCCGCAGCGTGCGTTGTTCGCACCCGGCCCGCTCGAGGCGACCACGCATACGGACGAGACGGGTGTCAGCGAATTCGTCGACATCACCGGCGAAGGCACGTCACCGGGTGGCGCGACGATGACGATGGGGCCGGGCGACGAGGGCCCCCTCGCCGTCACGGCCGTCGGCTTGACGAACGACTACACCACTGGCGGCGAGTCAGTGCTCGATTTCGATCTGACGGCGGCAAGCACCGGCGAAGCCGCACTCGAGCCGATGCTCGATCTGACGACCGGCGAGCCGGACGATACGTCGGCGATGATCGATCTCACCGCGACCGTCGAGCAGCTCGAAAAAGCCGGCTTCCTCGATCTGACCGGTGGCATCGACGACACGCGGACGCCCGCCGCCGCGGCGGAAGCCTTCGACGCCGGAACGACGGCACACGCGCTCGAGCCGTCCGACGTGGCCGACGTCGACACCTCCGATCTCGGCTTCGACATCACCGGATCGCCGACGACGGAGTCGGCGGAACTGCTCGACATCACGAAGACCGGCGATGTCGCCGGCCAGCTCGATCTCGACGCCGATGAACCGTTGCTGTCAATCACTGCCGGCTCGCTCGCCGACACGGCGTCCGGCGCCGGTACCATGCCGTCCGCGGCCGCGGACGACGACATGCTCGAACTCGATTTCGACATCAGCGATACCGTTTCGCCGAAACTCGACAGCGGGGAAGGTCCGCGCGCCGATACCGATCACGACACGGACATGACGACCCGGCTGACGGCCGAGGAGCCGCTCGATTTCGACATCGAGAACCTCGGTCTCGATCTGGATCTCGACAGCGTGGCGCCGCCGGCCGGTGCCGATACGCAGGCGGCAGAGGAGTTCGATCTGACGGCCGAGAGTGACGGTTTCGCGCTGGATCTCGATGCCGAAGCCGGGGCCGATCTGGATCTGTCGTTGAAGAACCCGAACATCGATCTCAATATCGCCGATGCGCTGTCGGCGACGCACGGGGGCGCCGGCGGCGCGGACGACGAAGCGGGACTCGAGTTCGACCTCGCGCTGCAGGACACGACCGACTTCACGAAGCTCGACGTCGAGGACACGCTCGAGATCCCGAAGGCCTCGACGACCCGTCCCGGGGCGGAACCGCTCGCCGAGTCGCTCGAGGATCTCACGCGCTCGATGGAAGCCTCGCTCGCAGGTCTCGATCTCGACGACGAGCCGGCCGAAGAAGGCATGCTCGATTTCGATCTCGGCGAACTCGGCAGCGACGATCTCGAACTCGACTTCAACATCGACGACGTGCAGGCAGAGAATCC
>JADZCB010000149.1 GCA_020851775.1 Gammaproteobacteria bacterium | reverse complement strand
TCGCACTGTCCGGCACCGCCGCCGGCAACACCGCGCTCTGCACCGTCGGCCGCAGCGGCAACGATCTGCACTACCGTGGCTACGACATCCTCGATATCGCGAACACCTGCGAATTCGAGGAGATCGCTTACCTGCTGGTCCACGGCAAGCTGCCGAATGTGGCCGAACTCGCCGGCTACAAGGCGAAGCTGAAAGCCCTGCGCGGTCTGCCGGCGGCGCTCAAGGATGCGCTCGAATCCCTGCCGCCGTACGCCCATCCGATGGACGTGATGCGCACCGGCGTCTCCGTACTCGGCTGCCTGTCGCCGGAGAAGGACGATCACAACCATCCCGGTGCGCGTGACATCGCCGACAAGCTGATGGCGTCGCTCGGCTCGATGCTGCTGTACTGGTATCACTACAGCCACAACGGCCGCTGCATCGACGTCGAGACCGACGACGATTCGATCGGCGGTCACTTCCTGCACCTGCTGCACGGCGAGAAGCCGCGCGCGAGCTGGGTGCGCGCGATGCACACCTCGCTGAACCTCTATGCCGAGCACGAGTTCAATGCGTCGACGTTCGCCTCGCGCGTCGTCGCCGGTACCGGTTCGGACATGTTCTCCGCGATCTGCGGCGGCATCGGTGCGCTGCGTGGCCCGAAGCATGGCGGCGCCAACGAAGTCGCCTTCGAGATCCAGAAGCGCTACGAGAACGCGGACGAGGCCGAGGCCGACATTCGCGCCCGCGTCGAACGCAAGGAAGTCGTGATCGGCTTCGGCCATCCCGTGTACACCGTCGGCGATCCGCGCAACAAGATTATCAAGGAAGTCTCGCGCCAGCTCTCCGCCGAGGAGAAGAACATGAAGATGTACGACATCGCCGAACGTCTCGAATCCGTGATGTGGGAAATCAAGAAGATGTTCCCGAACCTCGACTGGTTCAGCGCGGTCTCCTACCACATGATGGGGATCCCGACGGCGATGTTCACGCCGCTGTTCGTGATCGCGCGCACGGCCGGCTGGTCGGCGCATGTCATCGAACAACGCATCGACGGCAAGATCATCCGTCCGAGCGCGAACTACACCGGCCCGGAAGACCGGCCGTTCGTCGCCTTGAAGGATCGCAAGTAACAGGAGCGGTCCGGCATGATGAACGTCAAATACCGCAAGCCGCTGCCCGGCACCGCGCTCGACTACTTCGACGCCCGGGCCGCGGTCGAGGATCTTTCCCTCGGCGCCTGGGCACGTCTGCCGTACACGGCACGTGTGCACGCCGAAAACATCGTGCGCAGGGCCGAACCCTCGATCATCGCGGAATGCCTCAAGCAGATCATCGAGGTCAAGCGCGAGCGTGACTTTCCGTGGTTCCCGGCGCGCGTCGTCTGCCACGACATCCTCGGTCAGACGGCGCTCGTCGATCTCGCGGGCCTGCGTGACGCGATCGCAGAGCAGGGCGGTGATCCGGCGAAGGTCAATCCGGTCGTCCCGGTGCAGTTGATCGTCGATCACTCGCTGGCCGTCGAGTGCGGCGGTTTCGACCGCCAAGCCTTCGAGAAGAATCGCGCGATCGAGGATCGGCGCAACGAGGATCGCTTCCACTTCATCGACTGGACGAAGCTCGCCTTCGACAACGTCGATGTCATTCCGGCCGGCAACGGCATCATGCACCAGATCAACCTGGAGAAGATGTCGCCGGTGATCCAGGCGATCGACGGGGTGGCGTTTCCGGACACCTGCGTCGGGACCGACAGCCACACGCCGCACGTCGATGCGCTCGGCGTGATCGCGGTCGGCGTCGGCGGGCTCGAGGCGGAGAACGTGATGCTCGGCCGCGCGTCGTGGATGCGGCTGCCCGAGATCGTCGGCGTCGAGCTGACGGGACGGCGCCAGCCGGGCATCACCGCGACGGACATCGTGCTCGCGCTGACGGAGTACCTGCGCAAGTCGAAGGTCGTCGGGGCGTATCTTGAGTTCCGCGGCGCGGGCGCGTCGTCGTTGACGCTCGGCGATCGCGCGACGATTTCGAACATGGCACCGGAATACGGCGCGACGGCTGCGATGTTCGCGATCGACCGGCAGACACTGGACTATCTGAAACTCACCGGCCGCAGCGACGAGCAGGTGAGGCTCGTCGAGATCTATGCGAAAGAGGCAGGACTCTGGGCCGACACCCTGAAGGACGCGGTCTACGAGCGTACCCTGACCTTCGATCTGTCGGGCGTGGTGCGCAATGTGGCCGGTCCTAGCAATCCGCATGCACGCGTCGCGACCGGCGAGCTGACGACGAAAGGCATCGCGTCGGACTGGGAAGCGACGCCCGGCCGGATGCCGGACGGGGCCGTGATCATCGCGGCGATCACCTCGTGCACGAACACCTCGAACCCGCGCAACGTGATCGCGGCCGGCCTGCTCGCGCGCAATGCGAACCGCCTGGGGCTCACGCGCAAACCGTGGGTCAAGAGTTCGCTCGCCCCCGGCTCGAAGACGGTCGCGCTCTATCTGGAAGAGGCCGGGCTGAAGACCGAACTCGAGAAGCTCGGCTTCGGCATCGTCGGGTTCGCCTGCACCACCTGCAACGGCATGTCCGGCGCGCTCGATCCGAAGATCCAGCAGGAAATCGTCGAGCGGGATCTCTACACGGCCGCCGTGCTCTCCGGCAACCGCAATTTCGACGGCCGCATCCACCCGTATGCGAAGCAGGCGTTTCTCGCCTCACCGCCGCTCGTCGTGGCGTATGCGATCGCCGGCACCGTGCGCTTCGACATCGAGCGTGATGCGTTCTGCACGGATACAAATGGCAAGCCGATCACGCTGAAGGATCTGTGGCCGTCGGATGAAGAGATCGATGCGGTCGTCGCGTCGAGCGTCAAGCCCGAACAGTTCCGCCAGGTCTACGTGCCGATGTTCGATGCGCGCAGCCATGCCAAGGCGAAGGTCAAGCCGCTCTACGACTGGCGGCCACAATCGACCTATATCCGACGCCCGCCCTATTGGGAAGGTGCGCTCGCCGGTGAACGCACGCTGAAAGGCATGCGGCCGCTCGCGATCCTCGGCGACAACATCACGACCGATCACCTCTCACCGTCGAATGCGATCCTTGCCGACTCGGCGGCGGGCGAGTACCTCGCGAAGATGGGTCTGCCGGAAGAGGACTTCAATTCCTACGCGACGCATCGCGGCGATCATCTGACCGCGCAACGCGCGACCTTCGCCAACCCGACTTTGATGAACGAAATGGCAGTCGTCGACGGCAAGGTGAAGAAGGGATCGCTCGCGCGCGTCGAACCTGAGGGCACCGTGATGCGCATGTGGGAGGCGATCGAGACCTACATGAACCGCAGGCAGCCGCTCGTCATCATCGCCGGCGCAGACTACGGCCAGGGCAGCTCGCGCGACTGGGCGGCGAAAGGCGTGCGGCTGGCCGGCGTCGAGGCGATCGTCGCCGAAGGCTTCGAGCGCATCCATCGCACGAACCTGATCGGCATGGGCGTGCTGCCGCTCGAGTTCGAGCCGGGCGTGAACCGCAAGTCGCTCGGACTCGACGGCACGGAAACCTTTGACGTGCTCGGCACGCCGGCGCCACGTGCCGAGCTGATGCTGGTCGTGAACCGGCGCAGCGGTGAACGCGTCGAGGTGCCGGTGATCTGCCGGCTCGATACGGCCGAGGAAGTCTCGGTGTACGAGGCGGGCGGTGTGCTCCAGCGCTTCGCACAGGACTTCCTCGCCGCGGCGAAAACGGCGTGAGGGCAAGCCATCCGTAGCCCGGGAGCAGCGGAGCGAATCCCGGGTTGCCGAAACCGTCCGATATCTCGGGGATGGCCACCGAGAACACAGAAAACACCGAGGGAGAAAGGGGTGATGCGTCGTACATCACCTATTTCGTTTCAGGAGTGAGGCATGGCACACGTTCCCCAAATCAAGGTGGCCGCGACCTACATGCGCGGCGGTACCAGCAAGGGTGTCTTCTTCATGCGCGAGGATCTGCCCGAGCGCTGCCGGCAGCCGGGCGCGGCGCGTGAT
>JADZCB010000148.1 GCA_020851775.1 Gammaproteobacteria bacterium | reverse complement strand
GCGCGGTGACGTCGTCGTTTTCCGTTATCCGGAAGATCCGTCGACGCCGTTCATCAAGCGCGTCGTCGGTCTTCCCGGGGATCATATCCAGTACCGCGAAAAGCGCCTGTTCATCAACGGCGAGGCCTTTGCCTATGACAGCGCCGGCACCTATGTCGGCGTGAAATCGGCGGTGATGCATACCGGGGCCGAGAAGCTCGTCGAGCACCTCGGTGACCATGCGCACGACATCATCGTCACGCCGCGGGCCTATTCGTTCGACTGGGAGGGCACGGTGCCGGCGGACAGCTACTTCGTCCTCGGCGACAACCGGGACAACAGTCGCGATTCGCGCTTCTGGGGCTTCGTGCCGGACGAGAATTTGATCGGCAGAGCGTTTATCATCTGGATGAACTGGGACAAGGGCATCGATACCAGCCGGATCGGTACCCGCATCGAATGATCGGGTGCGGCCCGGGGCCGGGCCGAAAACGAAGAGGGGGCGAACATGATCAGCCGTCGTCTGCAACGGGGCGTGAGTCTGAGCGGGCTGTTGTTCTGGTCCGTGCTGATTGGCGCTGTCGCGCTCATCGGCATGAAGCTCTTTCCGCTCTACAACGAAAAGATGAAGGTCGATTTCGCCTTCGAGGAAGTGATGCGGGAAGCAAACGTCGGCAACTGGACCAAGAGCGATCTGGTGACGGCGATGATGAAGCAGTTCGAGGTCTCCGATGTCGATCGCTGGTCGACGGCCGAGTTCTCGAAACTGCTGCAGGTCGTGCCGACACCGGGCGGCGGAGGGCGCACGATGTCGCTGTACTACGAAATTCGCGGACCGCTGTGCTGCGATCTCGACGTCGTGCTGAATTACGGCAAGGAACTGGACTTGCCGAGGGGCGGCCTCGACGAATGAGGCCCGTTCACGCGGTGTGAAGCACGACGCATTGAACGCCCTGGTCCACTACGGGTTTCGCGATCCGGATCTGCTCGAAACGGCGCTGACGCATCGCAGCGCCTCGTCTCGTCACAACGAACGTCTCGAGTTTCTCGGCGACGCGCTGCTCGGGTTCATCATCGCCGACGTCCTGCATGCGAATTTCCCGCACGCCGACGAAGGCGCGTTGACGCGCACGCGCGCGGCGCTCGTCAATCGCGAGACGCTCGCCGCGATCGCGCGGGAATTCGACGTCGGCGAATTGCTGCATCTCGGTGACGGCGAGCTGAAGAGCGGCGGCTGGCGCCGCAGTTCGATTCTGGCCAATGCCATCGAAGCGGTGACCGCAGCGATCTATCTCGATGGCGGCCTCGAAGCCTGCCGGGTCGAAGTGCTGCGCTGGTTCGCGTCGCGCCTGGCGACGATCGAACCCGATCTCGCACCCAAGGACGCGAAAACGGCGCTGCAGGAATACCTGCAGGCACGGCGCCGGACGCTGCCGACCTATCGCACGATTGCCGAGGATGGGCCGCCGCACCGGCGGATCTTCACTGTCGAATGCCTCGTGGAAGGTTGTCCCCCGGTCATCGCGGAAAGCCACAGCAGGCGTGCAGGCGAGCAGGACGCAGCGCGGGTCGCGCTGCAGAAACTGCGCACCGGAGAATGGTCATGAACGATTCCACCGCACCACGCTGCGGCCACGTCGCCGTCATCGGACGCCCGAACGTCGGCAAGTCGACGCTGGTGAACCACCTCATCGGACAGAAGATTTCGATCACCTCGCGCAAGCCGCAGACGACGCGCCTGCGCATCCTCGGGATCGTCAATGCCGCAGGTGCACAGATCATCTTCGCCGACACACCGGGCTGGCAGGCGCGACCACGTACGCAGTTGGACAAGCTGATGAACCGGCAGATCGATGCCGCGCTGGCCGGCGTGGATGCGGTCGTGATGGTCGCCGACGCGAGGCGCTGGCAGCCCGAAGACGACGCGATCGCGGCGCAACTGCTGGCGGTGCCGTGTCCGCGTTTTCTGGCGCTGAACAAGATCGATCGCGTCAACGACAAGTCGAGCCTGCTGCCGTTGCTCGCCGAGCTCGGCGAACGCCTGCCGGACGTCGAGATCGTGCCGATCAGTGCGCTGAAGGGCAAAGGGACGACGGGCCTCCTCACCGCTATCGCGCGCCGGCTGCCATTGCGCGAACCGCTCTACCCGAATGACCAGATCACCGATCGTTCGGAGCGTTTTCTCGCGGCGGAACTGGTACGCGAACAGTTGATGCGCCAGCTCGGCGACGAACTGCCGTACGCGGCGAACGTCGTCGTCACGAAATTCGAAGACCGTCCCGAACGCACGCATATCGAAGTCGAGATCTGGGTCGAGAAGCCGGGACAGAAGGCGATCGTGATCGGCAAGGGTGGGGCACGCCTGAAGGAAATCGGCACTACGGCACGGCAGTCGCTCGAACGCCTGCTCGATCGCCCGGTGTTTCTCGGCACGCAGGTGCGTCAGCGCGAAGGCTGGACGGAGGATCCGCGGGTGCTGTCGAAGATCGAACGCGAAGGGCAGTGAGGTCCGGATGGCGGGGCCGTCGATCCAGGATGAAGCCTTCGTCCTGCATACGCGGCGCTATCGCGAGAACAGCCTGCTGGTCGAAGCACTGACACGGGAGCACGGACGCGTCGGCCTCGTCGCCCGGGTCGGCGGTGGGAGGCGACGCGCGGGGCGGGAGACCATGCAGCCCTTTCGCCCGTTGCTGCTCGTATGGCAGGGACGTGGCGATCTGCGCACGCTGACACACTGGGAAGCGACCGCGCCATGGCCCGCGCTGCAGGGCGATCGGCTGCTGAGCGGCCTGTATCTCAACGAACTCGTGATCCGATTTGCCGGCCGCGGTGAAGGGGAGCCAGGACTCTACGCACGCTACGCAACGACGCTCGGACTGATGACGCACGGCGAGGCGCTCGAGCCCGTGCTGCGGGCTTTCGAGGTCGCGCTGCTGGAAATCAGCGGCTACGGGCTCGAACTGACACATACCGTCGACACCGGACAGCCGATCGAGGCCGAGCGGCACTATGGCTACGTGCCGAGCCACGGTCCTCATCTCGACCACGTTCCGAGCGGCGCGATTGCAGTCGATGGCGCGACATTGCTCGCGCTGGCCGGCGCGCAGCCGCTCGCCACCGCGGTGCTGCCACAGGCGAAGCGCTTCATGCGGGCGCTGCTCGACCATCACCTGGGCGACAGGCCATTGCATTCGCGCCAACTGTATGCGAGCGGCGACGAGGGTTGAACATGTTCGTGGCACCCGTCCGTGATCGATATCTCCGCTCGGCTTAGAATGCACGGGTCATCCGATACGTCGTCTCACGTCATGCCCACCCACCGACCGCTCGAACTCGGCGTCAACATCGATCACGTCGCGACGCTGCGCCAGGCGCGCGGCACGCGCTTCCCGGATCCCGTCTACGCGGCCTATCTCGCCGAGCAGGCCGGCGCGGATCAGATCACGATCCATCTGCGCGAGGATCGGCGCCATATTCAGGAGCGCGATCTCGCAATCCTGCTCGGCACGGTGCGCGGCCGCCTGAACCTCGAAATGGCTACCACCGACGAGATGGTCGCGCTGGCGCAGACGCAGCGGCCGTCGAACTGCTGTCTGGTACCCGAGCGCCGCCAGGAACTGACGACCGAGGGCGGGCTCGACGTCGCCGCGCAGCGCGCGCGCCTGCGTGAGATCTGCGCCACACTCGCCGAGGCCTCCGTCGCGGTGTCGCTGTTCATCGATCCGGACCCGCATCAGATCGAGGCGGCCGCGTCACTCGGTGTGCCGGCGATCGAGCTCCACACGGGCGCCTATGCCGACGCTGCCGACGCGGCGCTGCGCAACACGGAACTCGCCCGGCTCACTGCCGCCGCTGCACTTGCCGACTCGCTGGGCCTGCAGGTCAACGCGGGCCACGGCCTGCACTATGCGAACGTGCAGGCGATTGCGCGCATTCCCGAAATCGTCGAACTCAACATCGGTCATGCGCTCGTCGCGCATGCGTTGTTCGTCGGCTTCGAACGTGCGGTGCGCGAGATGAAGCAGTTGATGAGCGACCAGCGCCCGTGATCAAGGGAATCGGCATCGACATCGTGAAGAGCGAACGCGTGCGGGACGTGTATGCCCGGTTCGGTCGCAAGTTCGCGCGCCGCATTCTCGCCGATGACGAACTCGAACGTTTCGACGCGAGCCGCAAGCCGGTCGGTTTTCTCGCCATGCGCTTCGCCGCCAAGGAAGCGGCCTCGAAGGCGCTCGGCACCGGTTTCCGGCAGGGTGTCGGACCGCGCCAGATCGAAGTCACGCACGACGCCGCGGGCAAGCCGTCGCTGCGACTTCACGGCGCCGCAGCCGAACACGCGCACCGGCTGGACGTCAGCGCCAGTTACGTCAGCCTGACCGACGAGGCCGAGTATGCGGCGGCCGTCGTCGTCCTCGAGGGCGACTCGAAATCCATCTGAGCGCAGCGCGCGCTCGCCAACTTTCCGGCCGGACATGTCATGAGCAGCACATTGCCACGCGACGTCGCGAAACGGCGGACGTTCGCCATCATTTCACATCCCGACGCGGGCAAGACGACCGTCACCGAGAAACTGCTGTTCCTCGGCGGGGCGATCAACACGGCCGGCACCGTCAAGGCGCGCAAAAGCACGCGCCATGCGGCCTCGGACTGGATGGAGATCGAAAAACAGCGCGGGATCAGCGTGACGTCGTCGGTGATGCAGTTCGAGTACGGCGACTGCATCGTCAACCTGCTCGATACGCCGGGCCACGAAGATTTTTCGGAGGACACGTATCGCGTGCTGACCGCGGTCGATTCCGCGCTGATGGTGATAGACGCCGCGAAGGGCGTCGAGGAGCGCACGATCAAGCTGCTTGAAGTCTGTCGCATGCGCAACACGCCGGTGATGACGCTCATCAACAAGCTCGATCGCCATGCCCGGCCGCCGCTCGAACTGCTCGACGAGATCGAGCGCATTCTGTCGGTCCGCTGCGCGCCGATGACCTGGCCGCTGGGCTCGGGCAATCTGTTCGCCGGGATCTATCACTTCGGACGTCGGGAAGTGCTGCGCTTCGCGCGCGACATAGACGCCAACGTCGACCTCGTCGATGCGCAAGCCTGCAGCCTCGACGAGGCCGCATCCCGACCGTGGTTCGCGGAGACACTGCCGACGTTGCGCGAGGAAGTGGAGCTCGTCGAAGGGGCCGGCGCAGCCTTCGACGTCGACGAATACCGTGCCGGCCGGGTGTCGCCGGTGTTCTTCGGCACCGCGCTGCGCAACTTCGGCATCCGCGAATTGCTCGACTTCTTCGTCGCGGTGGCGCCGCCACCTGGACCGCGCGCAGCAAACGAGCGCGTCGTCAATGCCGGCGAGGCGACGTTCTCCGGTTTCGTGTTCAAGATTCAGGCGAACATGGATCCGCTACATCGCGATCGGATCGCGTTCATGCGGATCTGCTCCGGACATTTCCAGCCCGGCATCCGTTTGCGCCATGTCCGGCTCGGCCGCGACGTCACGGTATCGAATGCGCTGACGTTCATGGCGCGCGGCCGCGAAGCCGTCGACGACGCCTGGGCCGGCGACATCATCGGCCTGCACAACCACGGCACGATCCAGATCGGTGACACCTTCACGAGCGGGGAGTCGTTGACCTTCAAAGGCATCCCGAGCTTTGCGCCGGAGCTGTTCCGCCGCGTGCGCGCGGCCGATCCGATGAAGAGCAAGGCACTATTGAAAGGACTCACGCAACTTTGCGAAGAGGGTGCCGCGCAGGTCTTCCGTCTGACCCAGCGCAACGATCTCGTGCTCGGTGCGATCGGTGCGCTGCAGTTCGACGTCGTCGCGTTTCGTCTGCGCAACGAATACGGCGTCGACTGCGTATTCGAAGGCGTCTCGACCACGCTCGCGCGCTGGATTTCGAGCGACAAGGCAGGCGAGCTCGATCGTTTCGTCCGCCAGCTCGCTGACAATGTCGCGCTCGACGGCGGCGGTCAATTCGCCTATCTCGCACCGACGCGCGTCAATCTGCAGCTCGTGACGGAGCGCTGGCCCGACGTGCGCTTCCACGCGACCCGCGAAATCAG
>JADZCB010000147.1 GCA_020851775.1 Gammaproteobacteria bacterium | reverse complement strand
GACAGATGATGTGGCCCGAGGATTCGCCGCCGATGGTCCAGCCGTTCGCCGTCAGCATCTCCAGGATGTAGCGATCGCCGACCGCCGCGCGCACGAAGTCGAGGCCCTGCTCGCGCACTGCGAGTTCGAGCCCGAGATTGCTCATCTGCGTGCCGACGATGGTGCCGGCGAGCCGGCCGAGACGTTGACGATGACGTGCGATGACGTACGTCAGCTCATCGCCGTCGAGTACTTGACCGAGGTGGTCGACCATGACCAGGCGGTCACCGTCGCCATCCAACGCGATCCCGACCTGCGCACCATGCGCGACGACGGCCTGCTGGAGTGCTTCGGGTGATGTCGCACCGACCTGCTCGTTGATGTTGAATCCGTCCGGCTGATTGCCGATTGCGATCACGTGGGCGCCGAGCTCTTCGAACACGTCGGGCGCGATGTGATAGGTCGCACCGTGGGCGCAGTCGACGACCAGCTTGAGACCGCCTAGATGCAGGCCGGTCGCGACGGTGCTCTTGCAGAATTCGATATAGCGCCCGGCCGCGTCGACGACCCGATGCGCCTTGCCGAGTTCACGTGAGGTGACGGTCTCGAACGGCTTGTCCAGTTCGCGCTCGATTTCGAGTTCGACGCTGTCGAGCAGCTTCGTACCCGCGCCGGAAAAGAACTTGATGCCGTTGTCGTCGAAGGGGTTATGCGAAGCGCTGATGACGATCCCGGCCTGCGCATGAAAGGTGCGCGTCAGGTATGCAATGCCGGGCGTCGGCATCGGCCCGAGCAGGTGGATATCGACGCCGGCGGCGGAAAGCCCGGCTTCGAGGGCCGATTCGAACATGTAACCCGACACCCGGGTGTCCTTGCCGATCAGCACTTTCGGTCTTGCCTTGCCGCGGGCGAGTACGCGTCCGGCGGCCCAGCCGAGCTTCATGACGAAATCCGGGGTGATCGGTGGTACGCCGACCCGACCACGCACCCCGTCGGTACCGAAATACTTTCGTGTCGCTGTATTGCTCATCGAATTCCTTTCGCCACTCGGGGAATGCATGTTTAGCGACAGCTTAGCAGCGCAGGTTGAACCCTGCGTGTGAGCGCCGTCTCAGTGCGGCCGGAGCAGTCGGACGCGCTGACACGAAAAAGCCCCGCCGCGTCGCCGCGGTCGGGGCTGTCATCGATCCCAGGGCACTCAGTGCGAGCTGGCAGGACCGCCGATCGGCGCCTCCGAAGTGCCGTTCACGACGCCCTGATTCGGCGACGGGCTGCCGCGATCATCGCCGCCGTCCCAGTTCTGCGGTTCACGCGGTTGACGTCCCAGCATGATGTCGTCGATCTGCCCGCTGTCGAGCGTTTCGTACTTGATCAGCGCGCCCGCCATCAAGTGCAGCTTGTCGAGATTGTCTTCGAGAATCCGCCGCGCACGCTGGTAATTCCGATCGACGATGGTCCGCACTTCCTCATCGATCAACCGTGCCGTGCCGTCCGACACCGACTTGTGCTGGGTGACCGAATGACCGAGGAAGACCTCACCCTCGTCGTCACTGTAGGTCATCGGTCCGAGTTTGTCGGACAGCCCCCAGCGGGTGACCATGTTGCGCGCGATGTCGGTGACGCGCTCGATGTCGTTCGACGCACCGGTCGTCACCGCATCCTTGCCGAACACGATTTCCTCGGCCAGCCGGCCGCCGAACAGACTCGCGATCTGGCTCTCCAGACGCTCCTTGCTGTAGCTGAGCCGGTCTTCCTCGGGGAGGAACATCGTCACGCCGAGGGCTCGCCCACGCGGGATGATCGACACCTTGTAGACCGGGTCGTGCGACGGCACCGAACGGCCGACGATGGCGTGTCCGGC
This sequence comes from Gammaproteobacteria bacterium, assembly GCA_020851775.1. Taxonomy (GTDB): domain Bacteria; phylum Pseudomonadota; class Gammaproteobacteria. The sequence goes on along the minus strand of JADZCB010000147.1, from coordinate 1,154 downwards.
CTCGTGATACGCGGTCAGCTTCTTCTCCTTTTCGCCCATGACCATCGAACGCCGTTCGGCGCCCATCATGATCTTGTCCTTGGCCTTCTCGAATTCCTCCATGTCGACGAGGCGCTTGTTGCCACGCGCCGCGAACAGCGCCGCTTCGTTGACGAGATTGGCGAGATCGGCACCCGAAAAACCCGGCGTGCCGCGTGCCAGCACCGCCGGCTTCACGTCGTCGCCGAGCGGCACCTTGCGCATGTGTACCTTGAGGATCTGCTCGCGCCCCCGGATGTCCGGCAACGGCACGACGACCTGGCGATCGAAGCGGCCCGGTCGCAGCAGGGCGGGATCGAGCACATCGGGCCGGTTGGTCGCGGCGATGACGATGATCCCTTCGTTGCCTTCGAAGCCGTCCATCTCGACCAGAAGCTGGTTCAGCGTCTGCTCGCGTTCGTCGTGCCCGCCCCCGAGGCCGGCGCCGCGATGGCGGCCGACCGCGTCGATTTCGTCGATGAAGATGATGCACGGTGCGTGCTTCTTGGCCTGCTCGAACATGTCGCGCACGCGCGAGGCGCCGACGCCGACGAACATCTCGACGAAGTCCGAACCCGAAATGGTGAAGAACGGCACCTTGGCCTCGCCGGCGATCGCCTTGGCGAGCAGCGTCTTGCCGGTGCCCGGCGGACCGACCATCAGGACGCCGCGCGGAATCTTGCCGCCGAGCTTCTGGAACTTGCCCGGGTCGCGCAGGAAGTCGACGAGTTCCTTGACCTCCTCCTTCGCTTCATCGACACCGGCGACGTCATTGAACGTGATCCGCACCTGATCCTCGCCGAGCATGCGCGCACGACTCTTGCCGAACGACAGCGCACCACGGCCGCTGGCACCGCCCTGCATCTGCCGCATCAGGTAGATCCAGACGGCAATCAACAGCAGGAACGGGAACCACGAGATGAAGATCTGCATCAGGATGCCCTGCCGATCCGGCGGCTGGGCTTCGATACGAACCTGGTGTTCGAGCAGCATGCCGATCAGCGGCCCGTTGTCACTCTCGGGGCTGTAGGTGAACTGCTTCGATCCATCCTGCATCTCGAATTCGATGGTCGGGCCATCCAGCAGGGCCTTCGACACCTGTCCGCCTTTGACGGAGGAGATGAAGTCGGAATAAT
>JADZCB010000146.1 GCA_020851775.1 Gammaproteobacteria bacterium | reverse complement strand
GATGACCTCGCGCGCCGGGCGCTCGCCGTTCGTCGCCGCTGCGCTGGCGCTCGCCGTCGCCGGCCATGGCGTGCAGGGTTTCGCGGCCGGCATGACGGACGCGCAGGCCAAGTCCTTCATGAACGCTGCCGGTTGCAACGGCTGTCATGCGGTCGACGAGATCCGGATCGGTCCTCGCCTGCGCGACGTTGCGCGGCGCTATCACACCGAGCGCGACGCTGCGCTGCCGCGGCTCGTCACCAAGATCCGCGCCGGTGGCGCCGGCGCCTGGGGCCTGGTGCCGATGGTCGCGAACCCGTGCATCGCCCCCGATGACGCGCGGGCCATCGCGGCGTGGATACTCGCGTTGCCTGTCAGTGAAGCGCAGCAGCGGTAAGTTGAGCTGCGTCGCCGAGCGGCGTTCGTCAGTCGAGCGCGCGCAGGAACTCGAGCAGGATCGCGTTCGTGTCGTCCGCCTTTTCCTGTTGCAGCCAATGACCGGCGCCGGCGAGCATGCGGCTGCCGAGCCAGTTCGGCATGTGCTCGGGCGCGCGCGCGATTGCCTCGGCGCCCCACCAGGTCGCGACGTCGTACTGCGCGCCGACGAACATCGCCGGCACAGTGAGCGGTTTGCCGTGCAGCGGCGCCAGTTCGTGCCAGTCGTTGTCGAGGTTGCGATAGAAGGACAATGGGCCCGCGAGGCCGCCGCGCTCCAGCGCATCGACGAAGACTTCACAGTCCGCTGCGCTGAACCAGGCGGGCATCTGCGGCGGCGATACGAAGCGATCGCGCATGCGGGTGCCGTGCGGGACGCACAACGCACTGTGGCGGATCAAAGCGATCGGATCCGGCCCTTCGAGCGTGAAGCCGGCCGCGGCGAGCGCGTCGCCCGACACGGTCCACACGAGGTCGCGCACCCAGCCCGACAGATCGGCCTCCGCCTCGTCGATGACCGGTCCGAGGGTGCTGAAGTATTCCTGGTAGAAGAGCTGATCGGGGCCGGCTACGGCGCGGTGGATTTCGTGCGGCGGGCGTTCACCGAACGGGTTGCCCGGCAGCGCGATGAGACCACGGCCCGAAAACGGCACGCTCATGCCCATCACGCCGCGGAAGAGGCCGGGATGTTGCCACGCCGCGGACCATGCCACCGGCGCGCCCCAGTCGTGGCCGACGATCACGGCCTGGCGTTCGCCGAGTGCCGCGACGAGACCGGTGGCGTCGGCGACGAGGCGCGAGATGCGGTACGCATCGGGATCCCAGAATTTCGACGACCGCCCGTAGCCGCGCTGATCGTAGGCGACCGCGCGATAGCCGGCAGCGGCGAGCGCCGGCAACTGGAAACGCCACGAATACCACAGCTCGGGAAAGCCGTGGACGAGGAGGACCAGCGGGCCCTCGCCTTCCTCGACGACGTGCAGGCGCACGCCGTTGACATCGATCAGTCGCTGTCGTCGCGTGTTCATCCTCGGATCCTCGGCTTGCTTGCAGATGACGGATGCAGCGCAGCGGGCGGGTGCCCGCCTGCGCTATTCGATCAGGCGTTGTCGCAACGCGATCGCGACGGCATGCGCGCGATCGGCCGCCCCGAGCTTTTCATAGAGATTGCGCAGATGGGTCTTGACGGTCTCCTCGGTGATCGAAAGCGTGCGGGCGATGAGCTTGTTGCTTTTGCCTTCGGCGAGGAATTCGAGCACCTGCATCTCGCGCAGCGACAGCGTGCGACGCGCGTCCGCGCTGCGCGCATCGTGCGCGATGCGCCTGAGCAGCGGCACCGTGACCTCGGCCTGCAGATAGCCCGCACCAGAGGCGACTGCACGCACGGCGCGCAGCAGATCGGTCTTCGACGCGCTCTTCAGCACGTAGCCGCGCGCGCCGGCGTTCATCGTCTCCCAGACATAGGCCGCGTTGTCGTACATCGTGAACACGATGATGCCGATCCCGGGAAACTCCTTCGCGATCTCGCCGATCGCGCCGAGGCCGCTCTGACCCGGCATCTTCAGATCCGTGATCACGATATCGGGATGCGTCTCACGCACCAGCGCACAGCCGCCAGGCGCGTCACCGGCCTGCCCGATGACGACGATGTCCGACTCGGCCGCGAGCATCGCGGCAACCGCTTCCCGCAGCACATGGTGATCGTCGATCAGGACGCAGCGTATCGGCTTCATCGTGCGTCAGGCCGGCACCCGCGCGATGATGCGAGTCCCGCGTCCCGGGGCCGTGTACACCGCAAATTCACCGCCCAGCGCTTCCGCCCGTTCGCGCATCGTCAGCAGGCCGAGATGACCGTGGGGCACCTGGCCGGGATCGAAACCGTGGCCGTCATCGGCGACGACGATGGTGAGATGACGGCCCTCCAGCGTGACTCTGATCTCGACGTGCCGGGCGCCGGCGTGCTTGCGCACGTTGAGTACCGCTTCCTGAACCAGCCGGAACAGCATCGCATCCTGCGGCGAATGCCGTTCGTGCAGCCGAGGATCGATGTCGATGCGCACGTCGAAGGGCACCGTCGAAGCGAGATTCGCACCGTATTCCTGCAGTGCTTCGAACAGGCCGAGATCGTCGAGCACCGTCGGCCGCAATTCGTTCATCAGCCTGCGCACGTCCTGCGAGCACCGGCGTGCCTCCTCCCCCAGCCGATGCAGTTCCTCGGTGAGCGGGCCGTCGTCCGTGACATGCTCGCAGCAGCGGTCGATCCCCTGCTGCAGCGTGAACAGGCGTCCCCCCATCCGATCGTGCAGTTCGCCCGCGATCGACTGCCGTTCGTCTTCCTGCGCGCGAATGAGCTTGTGCAGCAGGTTTCGGGCTTCGTCGTGGGCCGCAGTCAACGCGCCGGCCTGTCGCTCCGTCAGCGCGATCTGGCGACGCGCCCAGCCGGCGATCGTCGCCCCCAGGATCGCGGCGAAGCCGAGATAGTAGAGCGCGATCGCCATCGGCTCGATACCCTGCGTGGGCACCAGCACGTGCAGCAGGATCGCGAGCAGCACGTTGAAGACCGTCACCGCCAGCGTCATCCGCAATCCGAAGCGGAATGCGGCCGTCAACGCCGTGAAATACATCAGCGGAAAAAACGGCGAGACGAGTCCGCCGGTCGAACAGGTCAGGAAAAAACCGACCAGCGAATCGCCCGCCGTGGCGACGCCGGCGGTCGTGCGGATGCCGGTACCCCGCAACACGCGCCAGTGCACGATGCCGGCATAGATCATTGTTCCCGCGCCGACGATCCATGCCGACGCCGGCGAGACATCGTGATAGGCCAGCCGGATCAGATAAGCCAGGATCGCGGATTCGCGCAGCCAGCAGATGTCGAGTTCGGATTCGCGCAGGCGCTGTCCCACTTCGGCCGGACCCGTTGCCGGTGGTACGTCGGTGAGAGAGACGGTCACCTGTGCCATGCACGTAGTGGGCTACGAATCCGCAGCGGCGGTCAAGCGCACGGGTACGATGGCGGGAAGCCCGGCGTACGCTCCTGCTCGGTCGATCACTCCGGCAACCGCACCGACACCCATTCGCTGACACGTTTGAAGCCACCGCGTTGCCTGTCGCTGCCTTGCCAGACGGCGAACGCTGCCGCGAACCGTTTGCGTACACGCAGGTCGGGGTGCGCGTCGCCGGTCGCGTCGAGATCCTGCGCGATGACCACGCACCATTCGTTGTTCGCGGCATCGTCACGCTGGCGATAGACTCCCGTGCCTGCAAGCCCGCTGTCGATGGCGGGCGTCAACGTACCGGGACTGCCGGCGGCGAGTGCTTCGACGTCGTTCGTCGCGGCGTCCCAGCGCCAGATGGCGACCGGCTTGTCCGGCATGCCCATCATCACGGCGGTCTCGTCGGCGCCGATCGGAACTTCGATCGCCGCAGCGTCCGGAAAGAGTCCTGCAGCGCGCCGGTTGTCGTGGCTTCGATCCTTCCAGCGCAGCCGCAGATAGAGCCGGTGGCCATCGGTCAGTGCGCCGACGTGCAACGGCAAGGCCGTGTCGGGTGCTGCCGTGTGCTGAAGCGAGGCGATCGAAGGGTGCACCGGTGGCGCCAGCTTCAATTCGATTTCGGCTTCAGGCACGCGCGCCCACAGTGCACCCTGCGGGTCGCCGTTCGCCGCGAATGCACCGCCACCGGTGATCAGGCGGGCGGCGATTTCGATGGCGGCCGGCGCTGCCGTGCCCGTTTCGGCATGCGTAACGGGGGACGGCAGCACCAGCACTGCACTGCACGCGGCGCAGGCGAGCAGGCGCTGTGTCTCGCGTGAGCGATCGTTCGACATGTCGGCACTCCTCCGCAGTCGTTGGGTGCCCGCGCAGCGCACGGACGACGTCTTCTCTGATCTCTCAAGCCGCATCGAACCCGGACAGCTCGGTGCAATGCGCCGCGACGCAGTCCGCTGCCACGTCGGCCATCGCGACATAGAAGGCGTGTGCAGTCTCGGCACGCGATACGCTTCGGAGCCGACGCACGGCGCGCGGCCACCACGCGGCCAGGTGGCGGCCCAGAAAATCGCCCTGGGCCTGCCGCGCGCCGGCGCAATGCGCCGGTGCCAGCGCGGCACCGCGCTCGCCGTCGCAGAGATGCGACAGCATCTCGAACTGGCAGACGGCGTGATCCGGCGGCAGCCGGCGGGCGGGATCGCGTGCCAGCCGGTAACCGAAGAAGTGATAGAAGCGCAGCAGATCTTCCATCACGCTCGACACACCACCGCCGTGAGCGTCGAAACGATCGTCACCGACGAAGCTCCCGTGACTGCCTTCGCACAGCACACAGGCGACCGCGCTGCCACTCAGGTCGAACAGCTCGACATACGCGGACTCGAGTTGCGTGTCGTCGATCGCATCGAGCGGGAAGGCGCCCGGCCGCGTGCCGGCCGCCATCGTGCAGGCGGTCACCGCATCCTGGAACAGCCCCGCTCGGATCGCGTCCAGCATCCGGCGCTCCGGATACGAGAAGCCGAGTGCGAGCAGGCGGTACAGGCCGGCGCGGGCCGCTGGGCGGAGATCGGGTTTCATGCCGGGCGCGAGTCGTCCGTGAGCCGGAAAAACTTTGCATGTTCGTATCCGATCAGCAGGTCCATCAGCGCCGACGGCTCGCCGGCGGCCTTCCTGCGTCGTTCCTCCGTCAGGCGCGCCAG
>JADZCB010000145.1 GCA_020851775.1 Gammaproteobacteria bacterium | reverse complement strand
CGAACGGCACGCCGATCGCGAGGTTGTTGGCGAAATCGCGCCAGATGTAGTAGTTGCGCAATTGCAGGTGATGGTAGTCGCCCATGTCGCGCTTGTAGACGAGACCGAGCTTCTGCTGCTCCAGCCACTCGCCGGAGTCGTAGCGCAGATTGTTGGCCGCCGCCGCCTTGCGGTTCGTGCGCGTCTGGGCCGCGGTCAAGCCACCCGGATCGTCGGCGACCGGCGAGTCGACCGCGTTGACGACCGCGGTCAGCTCCGAGCCGTCGGCGAAGCTGTAGCGGAAATTGCTGTTGATCAGCGCGTGGTTGACCTCGCTATGGTCGCGGTAGCCGTCGAAGTTCAGGTACGAGCCGCTGACCAGCCAGTTCAGCGCGCCCTGCTGGCCGCCACTCTTCAGCGTGTAGCGGCCGAAGTCGAATTCGCCGCGGCTGATCCCGGCCTCGAGGTAGGGCTCTGCCGTACCGTCCTCGGTAAAGAGGTTGATGACGCCACCGGCGGACGCGCCGTACAGTGCGGCGGCCGGTCCGCGCAGCACCTCGATGCGCGAGACGGAGTTCAGGTCGATATCGTCGATGCCGCCCTGGCCGTCCGGCAGGGTCGACGGGATGCCGTCGACGTAAATCTTGATGCCGCGGATACCGAACTGCGACCGCGCGCCGAAACCGCGGATCGACACGCGCTGGTCCTGTGCGAAGTTGTAGCGGTCCTGGAAGAACACCCCGGGGATGCGGTTCATCGACTCCTCGATCGCGAGCCCCTGGCGGCGCTCGATGCTGTCCCGCTCGACCGTCGAGATCGCGAGCGGCGTGCGCAGTGGATCGCGCTCGACGCGGGTCGCGGTGACGGTGTAGGCCTCATCGGCCGCAGCGGCGGCGAACGGCAGTGCAGCGAACAGGGTGAAGGACAGCGTACAGGCTTTGCAACGCATGGGTTCGTGATCCGTGGCAACGGGAAGGCGCGCATTGAAAGGCAAGATACGGGCCTGTGCAAAGAATTTGCGTGCCGGACGGGTGAACGCCGACTGGCATCGCTGGCACGTGACGCGATATGGTTCAAATCATTCACGCAGGCGCGTGCCGCTGGCTACAGTCAACCAGCGAGAGGCGACGCCCAGCGAGGTGCCGTGATGATCGTGCGACGCGCCCGGATGCTCGGTCTGATCGGGATGGTCCTCGTCGCCGTGTCCGCCGTCGCGGAGGAAGCCCCCATGCGCGAGACCCTGCTCGACGAAATCGCCCTCGATTATCGTGCGACTGCCGGCTGGACCGGCTTGCGAGAGATGAGTCCGGCGGTGCGCGAAGCATTGAGCCGCGTGCGACGCGAAGCGTTCGTGCGCGACGACGACGTGTCGCACGCCTACGTGAACCGGCCGCTGTCGATCGGTCACGGCCAGACGATCTCGCAACCGTTCATCGTCGCGCTGATGACGGATCTGCTCGCGGTCGGGCCGGGCTCGCGTGTGCTCGAGATCGGCACCGGCTCCGGCTACCAGGCCGCGGTGCTCGCCGAACTCGGCGCGCACGTCTGGACCATCGAAATCGTCGACGCGCTCGCGAAGCTGGCGCGCGAACGTCTCGCGCGCCTCGGCTACACGCAGATCGCGGTACGCGCCGGCGACGGCAATCTCGGCTGGCCCGACGAGGCGCCGTTCGACGGCATCATCGTGACGGCCGCGGGGCCCGTGCCGCCGGCACTCCTCGAGCAGCTCGCGCCGGGCGGCCGGCTCGTGATCCCCGTCGGTTCGACGGGCGGCGATCAGCAGCTCACCGTCATCACGCGCCAGGCCGATGGCACTTTCGAACGCGAGGAGAAACTGCCGGTGCGCTTCGTGCCGCTGACCGGCGACACGGCGCGCTGAAACCGGCATTGAGCTCGCCGGCGCCGGCGGCGACAATGCGCCGATGCACCTGACTCAAACCGTCACCCGCGGCGCGCTGCTGAAGGCGAACCGCACGGCGCTGCTCTGCAGCGATCGATCCCTCACCTGGCACGAGTTCCACGGGCGCGTCGCGCGCCTCGCCGGGGTGCTCGCCGATCTCGGCGTCACCGCCGACACCGGCGTCGCGATGTTCGCCGACACGGATTTCCCGTACTTCGAATACCACTACGCCGTGCCGTGGGCGGGCGGCGTGATGGTGCCGCTGAACACGCGTCTCGCCGATCCCGAACTCGGCTACATCCTGAACGACGCCGAGGTGAAAGTGCTGATCGTCGATCAGGCGTACGCCGCGCGGGTGCCGGCGCTGCTGAAGCTCGCGCCGGGTGTGCGCCACGTGCTCGCGATCGATGCCGGTGCCGGCAGTGGCGATGCGCTGGATTACGAGACGCTGCTCGCGGCCCGCGCACCGGTGCCCGATGCACGCCGCGGCGGCGGCGACCTTCTCGCGATCATGTACACGGGCGGTACCACGGGACGCCCAAAGGGCGTGATGACGTCGCATGCGAATGCCGTCGCCAACATGCTCGCCGCGATTCCGAACATGGAATTCCACGAGGACATGGTCTATCTGCATTCGATGCCCGTGTTCCACACCGCCGGCAGCGCGCGCGTCTACGGCACGATGATGGCGCTCGGCACCGGTATCGTCCTGCCACGCTTCGACATGGACGCGCTGTTCGACGCCGTCGAGCAGCATCGCGTGACACATCTGCTGTTGGTGCCGACGATGATCAACCGGCTGCTGAACCATCCGCGCTTCGCGCGCACGGACTTCTCCAGTCTGACCAACATCTCCTACGGTGCGTCGATCATGCCGGAGGCACTGCTGCGCAGGGCGCTCACCCTGCTGCCCGGCGTGCGCTTCACGCAGTCCTACGGCATGACCGAGCTGTCGCCTTCCGCGGCGTGGCTGCAGCCGAAGTACCACGTGCTCGAAGGGCCGAATGCGGGCCGCATCAAGTCGATCGGTCAGGCGATCCACACCGCGGAAATCCGCATTGCCGGCGACGACGACGTCGAACTGCCGCATGGCGAAGTCGGCGAAATCCAGGTGCGTGGCCCGATGGTGATGCAGGGCTACTGGAAGCAGCCGGAACTGACGGCACAGACACTCCGGGGCGGCTGGATGCATACCGGTGATGCCGCGTGGATGGACGAAGAGGGCTTCATCTACCTCGTCGATCGCCTGAAGGACATGATCATCTCCGGCGGCGAGAACGTGTATTCCGGCGAGGTCGAGAACGCGCTGCACGAGCATCCGGGTGTTCGTGAGTGCGCCGTGATCGGGCTGCCCGACGACGATTTCGGCGAACGCGTCCACGCGATCGTCGTCCCGCACGACGGCGTCACGCTGACGCCGGAAGAGATCGTCGGGCACTGTCGCGCGCTGATCGCGCACTACAAATGCCCGCGCAGCGTCGAGATCCGCGCCACGCCGCTGCCGCTGTCCGGCACCAACAAGATCCTGAAGCGCCAGCTCCGGGACGAGGCGCTGGCGCAGCGGTAACCCGCAAGGCGCCGGCAGCGCGAAAGCGGGGATTACCGGTTCGCGCGCCCCGCGTACAGCGTCGTCGCGACGCCGCTCGCAAGGATCACGGCGATGCCGACGAGGCTCGTGCGATCAGGGAGCTGATCGAAGAAGAAGAAGCCCGCCGCGGTCGACCACACGAGCTGCATGAACAGCAGTGGTGCAATGAACGACGCGCTGGACCAGACGTAGGCGCGGATGAAGCACCACTGGCTGACGGCGCCGAGCACGCCTAGCGCGAGCAGCATCGCGATCTGTTGCAGCGACAGCGCTGCCGGCCAGCCGCCCCAGACGGACTGCAGCGGCAGCAGCAGAGCCGAGACGACGACGCTGATCACGGCCGAATGGAACAGCGTCGTCAGCGAGTCTTCGAGCAGCACGAGACGCCGCGTCAGAAGCTGGAAAGCGACGTTGCAGACGATCGTCAGCACCGCGAACACAATGCCGATGCGGTCCAGCTCGGTGCCGGGCCGCACGAGCAGCAGCATGCCGAGGAAGCCGACTGCCGCGCCCAGCCATTTGCCGCGCGTCACCCGTTCGCCGAGCATCTGCCCGGCGAGCAGCATCACGATGAACGGCGCGACGAAATTGATCGCGGTCGCCTCCGCCTGTGGCAGACGGAACAGGGCGGTGAAGAAGAACAGCGTGAAGCCGCTGATCGCGAGCCCTCGCCAGAACTGCAGCCAGCCGTGCTGGGTGCGGATCAGGCGCCGGCCCATCCGCGGACCGAGAAAGGCGAGCATCAGCAAGGCTTGGCCGGCGTGCCGGACGAGGGCGATCAGCGGGATGCCCATGTCGGCCGCCAGTCGCTTGCCGGTCGCGTCCATCAGCGCGAACAGCACCTGCGCGCAGGCGAGCAGCACGAGCGCGCGCAGTGGATGGAACGGGTGTGAGGGGAAAGTGCTCATCGGGTCGGGTCGATCCGGGACATGGTAACGCATCGGGGTGGCGGGCCCGGCGCGCCGCCGGGCCGGCATGGCCGGGGAGGCGGCAATCGGCCCTGTGCCGCGCCCGGGTGCGGCCACGGACGGGGTTCACGCGGTATCATGTCGAGCCCCTGTGAGCATCGAGAAACAGACATGAGCCTCGGCGTATCCGACACCGCCACCCATACCCACGTCAGCAGCGGCAAGCTCGAGATTTCCAATCCCGTCTACCGGCTCGTCACGCAGGAAAT
>JADZCB010000144.1 GCA_020851775.1 Gammaproteobacteria bacterium | reverse complement strand
GTCTACGAAGGCATGATCGTCGGCGTGCATTCACGCGACAACGACCTGGTCGTCAATCCACTGAAGGCGAAGAAGCTCACCAACATCCGCGCCGCCGGCAGCGACGAGAACCTGCTGTTGACGCCGCCGATCCGCTTCGATCTCGAACAGGCACTCGAATTCATCGCCGATGACGAACTCGTCGAAGTGACGCCGGGCGCGATCCGGCTGCGCAAGCGCATGCTGAAGGAGTCCGATCGCAAGCGCGAGTCGCGCGGCCAGACCGCATAGCGCGCACCCCCGATGATCGGCCTCCTGCAGCGCGTGCGCGAGGCCGCCGTCGTGATCGACGGGCAGGAGGTCGCGCGCATCGGCCGGGGTCTGCTGGTGTTCGTCGGCGTGCAACCGGCGGACACGCCCGCCACTGCGGAACGGCTGCTCGAACGTCTCCTCGACTATCGGGTGTTCGCCGACGACGCGGGGCGCATGAATCTCGGCCTGCGCACGATCGGAGGCGGGCTGCTGCTCGTGCCGCAATTCACGCTCGCCGCCGACACCACCAAAGGTCTGCGCCCGAGCTTCACGTCGGCCGCACCGCCCGCGCTCGGCCAGGCGCTGTTCGAGTACGTCGTCGAGTCCGCGCGCGCACGTCATCCCGTCGTCGGCTGCGGTGTGTTCGGCGCCGACATGCAGATCGCACTCGTCAACGACGGACCCGTGACGTTCTGGCTCGACGTCACGGCGAAGGCCTAGGCTCAGATGGTGAGCTCAAGAAACCAGCCACGGAAGGATCCGGGGTTTCGCTACGCTGTCTCCGGGTTGCGAGACGCGAGAGAGCCTGGCCGGTGCCGCGCGATGAATCGTGACGCGACGCGATCGGCCCAGGCTGCGATGGTCATCGACGGCGGGCCGCCGGGGCTGCGGGGCAGGGCGGCAGCATCCGTGACGTAGAGCCCCGGGTTGTCGAAAACTTCGCCGTCGCAGTCGACGACGCCCCGCTCGACGCTGTCCGCGACGCAGGCGCCGCCGGTCGGATGCACCGTGATCGGCTTCTTCGGCGCGTAGACGCGATGGCCGGTGCGGCGGCCGATCTCGGCAAAGGCCGACTTGAGCTTGGCGAAGATCGGACTCTTGTCGGGGTCGTAATCGATGCGCAGGCGATCGCCGACCCACGCGACCGTGCCGTTCAGCGTGTCCTCGCCTAGACCGGCGATCATGTACGCGCGCTTCAGCCGCTCGCGGACGAACTTCGGCAGCGGATAGCTGTCGACGGCCGGCAGGCCCCCGCCGCCGATGACGGGGCAATCGGGATCGTCGAGCAGACGCACGCCGCCCGTCGTCGGCAGACCGACGCTCTGCGTGACGTCCGGCTCGTTGTAATCCCAGTAGCCGAAATAGTCGCCGTTGGTGCCGAAGCGACGGCCGAGCATCGGCATGCCGTGCAACAGGCCCTGTGCGCGGCTGCGCAGCAGGATCGCCAGTGTGTTCAGCGCGCCGGCAGCGACGATGACATGTTCGGCCGCGAGCGTGGTCGCGCGGCCGTCGTGATGATCGACATAGTCGACGCGGTAGCGCGGTCCCGCCACCTGGCGCGCGATCGTCGTGACCTCGGCCAGATCACGCACCTCGAGACCGTGCTTCATCGCCGGCGCGAGATAGACGACGTCGAGCGTCGTCTTGCTGCCTTTCGGCGAGCCGAGAAAGCCGTCCTCGTTCGCCTGGTAATCCGCCTCGTAACGTTCGATGCCATGCGCGTCGACGATTCTCTGTGGCCGGTTCGGATCGTCCGGCAACAGATAGCCGACGCGTGGATCGGGCACCGGCAGCGCCGGCCCGATGTCCTGTGCATGCTTCCTGAAACGGACCGGCGAAGTGTTCGGGATGCCGTGATCGGCGAGTGGCGTCATCGAGCCCATGCGTTCGAGGACGGCGTCGTAGTGCGCCTGCATCGCGGCATCGGACAGTCCCGGCGCATGATCTTCCCAGTAGCGTGGCGCGAGCGGGCGGATGTTGATAGCGGAATACACGTGGCTGCCACCGCCGACGCTGGACGAGCAGGCGACGGTGCAGCCGCGGCCGAAGAACAGTTCGAAGAGCCCATGCTTGTTCAGCCGCAGGCGGTTGCCCGGTATGCGGTTGCCGCCAATCGCACGCAACAGCCGCGTGAACAGCAGGCGGCCGCGTGGCAGCGGCGAACGCTGCGCGATACCCATCGAACGCACCGGCACGGTGTCGCGCCATGGCCCGCGTTCGAGGACGATCACCTGGAAGCCTGCTTCGGCGAGGCGCGCGGCCGCGACCGATCCGCCGAAGCCGCTGCCGATGACGATGACGTCGGGATTGCTCATCTATGATCCGCCTGCGGGGCCGGGGGCACGTTCGCACGCCGTCCGGCCCGCGACGACGGCAATGCGACGCGCACGAGTATAGGCGCAACAGGCCTGCGCGAGTGCATTCGCGTCGGTGGCCCGCCCCGCATTGACATCAATCAACCCGCCGCGGCGCCCGTCCATGCATGCTCGCCTGCCCGTCGACACGGAGCATTCCGATGAGCACCTCCTTCACCGATCTCACCGCCACCCTCAACCGCGCGATCCTCGAATTACGCAAGGCGCAGCCGGACGCAATGGCAGGCTTCAGCGCGATGGCGAAAGCGGCGATGCAGCCCGGCGAACTGACTGAACAGACCAAGGAACTGATCGCGATCGCGATCGGCGTCGCCGGCCACTGCGACGGCTGCATCGGCTTCCATGCGAAGGCACTCGTGCGACTCGGCGTGTCACGCGCGGCCCTGATGGAGACGCTGGCGGTCGCCGTCTACATGGGTGGCGGGCCGTCGCTGATGTATGCCGCCGATGCCGTACAGGCCTTCGACGAATTCAGCGCTGCCCGCGCCGGCTGATCCGGCCCGCCGCCGCCCGCACTGCGTCAGTGCACGGCAGCGCGCCGCGGCAACAGCCACCACAGGATGGCGGCAAGCGCGAACAGCGCGGGCACATCGCCGATCAGGTTCGCGCGTTCGGTGTGATCGTGCGTCGCCTGCAGCGCCATGATCCCGCCGTGCACGATACTCGACCAGATCGTGAACTGAATCAGGCTGCGGTGTTCGAGCGGATTGCGGGCCGCGAGGAACAGGAACAGACCGAGCGTCGCGTAGACCCCTGCGATCATCTGCTCGTATTCGGTCTGCCGCGGCTCCCAGGCCCAGCCTGCCGGCCACAGCCAGTTCATCAGCGGATAGACACCGATCATCAGGAACACACCGAAGATTCGGAGTGCCATGCTCAGGTACGAAAGCTTCTTTGCATCGTCCATCGTCAATCCTCCCCGGTGCGTTTCCGGGGCAGTGTGCAACCGGGCGGGCGATCGCCGCAACTTCCGCAGCATCACGGCGGGTGCTGCTGCACCGCTCTAGGCACGGCCGGACGATGAGGACCGCGCCACGCCCGACGAGCGCCGGCGAGCGCCGCGCGCTGGTTCTGCTCGTCGCATGGACGCTGGTGCTGTGGCTCGTCACGGCCGTCGCGCCGCATGACCGCGGCGACTGGCTGCTCGAAAACGTGCTCGTCGTCGCGGCCGTCGCGCTGCTCGTATCGACCCGTCACCGCTTCCGCTTTTCGATCGCCGCGTATGCGCTGTTCACGGCTTTCCTGAGCCTGCACCTGGTCGGTGCCCACTACACCTACTCGCTCACGCCGCTCGGCTTCTGGCTGCAGGATGCCTTCCAGCTCTCGCGCAACCATTACGACCGCATCGTGCATTTCTGCTTCGGGCTGCTGCTCGCCGCGCCGTTTCGCGAAATGCTGATGCGCGTCGTCGGCGTGCACGAGCGCTGGTCGTATGCCATGGTCGTCGTCACGGTGCTCGGCCTGAGCGGCTTCTACGAAGCGACGGAAGGACTGGTCGCGATGATCGTCAGCCCCGAGCTCGGCATGGCCTGGCTCGGCGCGCAGGGGGACGAGTGGGACGCTCAGAAGGACACGGCGCTCGCCGCGCTCGGGGCCGCGCTCGCCATGTCCGGCGCAGGGTTCGTGCGGCACCGCGCCGCTCGCCGCGCCGCCGGCAGCTTCAGCCGAAGTTGATTCGCGCCTCGAGGTTGGTGCGCGAGTCGGCGTTGTTCAAAGCTTCCTCGAGATCGATGCGCTCTTCCTTGTAGAGACCGTACAACGCCATGTCGAAGGTCTGCATGCCCTTCGCGCCGCTGCCTTCCATCGCTTCCTTCACGCCACCGATCTGACCTTTGAGGATCAGATCGGCGATGTGCGGCGTGTTGATCATGATTTCGATCGCGGCGACACGGTAACCGTCGATGCCCTGCACGAGGCGCTGCGAAATCACCGCGCGGATGTTAAGCGAGAGATCGAGGAAGAGCTGCTTGTGCAGATCCTGCGGAAAGAGATTGATCACGCGCTCCATCGCCTGGTTCGCGTTGTTCGCATGCATCGTCGACAGACACAGATGGCCCGTGTTGCACAGTTCGAGCGCGGCCTCCATCGTCTCCCGATCACGGATTTCGCCGATCAGGATGACATCGGGTGCTTCGCGCAGTGAGGAGCGCAATGCGTTGCGGTAATTGATCGTGTCGACGCCGATTTCGCGCTGGTTGATGATCGATTTGAGGTTCGGGTGCGAGAACTCGATCGGATCCTCGATGGTCAGGATGTGCCCGCTCATCTTCTGGTTGCGCTCGTTGACCATCGCCGCGAGGGTCGTCGATTTGCCCGACCCCGTCGCGCCGACCATCAGAATCAACCCGCGCTTGTGCATCACGAGCGACTTCAGCACGTCCGGCAAATTCAGTTCATCGATCGTCGGGATCTTCGCCGGAATGCGCCGGAGCACCATGCCGACTTCACCGCGCTGTCGGAACACGTTGACGCGGAAACGGGCCGTCTTGTCGTCCAGGGAGATTGCGAAATCGCATTCCATCGTCGACTCGAAGCGGTCGGCCTGCTGCGGCGTCATCACACCGAAGGCGGCCGCCTTCGTCAGGTCGCCGGTCAGCACCGTCTTGCCGACCGAGCTGACCTGGCCCTCGATCTTGATTTTCACCGGCGCGCCGACGGTGAAGAAGAGGTCCGAGCCCTCCTTGTCGCGCAACAGCTTGAGATAGGGCGTGATGTCCATTCAGGGTCTCCGGGGCGGCGCGGCAGCGGCGGGATCGATCAGCGGATCAGCATGCCCTTCTCTTCGGCACTTTCTTCCAGCGCGAGATGGTCGAGACCACCGAGCTTGTCGGAGGTCTTCGCGGCCTTGCCCTGCAACTTGATCCGCAGCCGCAGTTCGTTCATCGAGTCCGCATTGCGCAACGCGTCCTCGTAACCGATGAGATCGGCCTCGTAGAGATCGAACAGTGCCTGGTCGAAGGTCTTCATGCCCAGCTCGTTCGATTTGGCCATGATTTCCTTGATCATGTGCACCTCGCCTTTGAGCACCAGATCCGCAATCAGCGGGGAATTCAGCATTACTTCGATGGCGGCGACGCGGCCCTTGCCGTCCACTTTCTTCAGCAGGCGTTGCGAGATGATTGCCTTCATGTTCAGCGACAGGTCCATGAAGAGTTGCTGGTGTCGCTCCTGCGGGAAGAAGTTGATGATGCGATCGAGTGCCTGGTTCGCGCTGTTCGCGTGCAGAGTCGCCATCGCGAGGTGGCCGGTCTCGGCGAACGCGATGCCGAATTCCATCGTTTCGCGATCGCGGATTTCACCGAGCAGGATCACATCGGGAGCCTGGCGCAGCGAGTTCTTCAGCGCGATGCCCCAGTCGTCCGTATCGACCCCGACTTCCCGCTGCATCACGATGCAGTTCTTGTGCGGATGCACGTATTCGATCGGATCCTCGACCGTGATGATGTGTCCGTAGCTGTTCTCGTTGCGGTGGTTGATCATCGCCGCGAGGGAGGTCGATTTGCCGGAGCCGGTGCCGCCGACCATGATGACGAGCCCACGCTTCGTCATCGCAATTTCCTTCATCACCGCCGGCAGGCCAAGCTGATCGATCGTCGGCACGGTGGTCTCGATCGTGCGCAGGACCATGCCGGTGTAACCTTGCTGGATGTAGGAGTTGACGCGAAAGCGGCCGATGCCGGCCGGCGAAATCGCGAAGTTGCATTCCTTCGTCGCCTCGTACTCCTTCAACTGGCGGTCGTTCATGATCGCGTAGGTCAGCGCCTTGGTGTTCTCGGCGGTCAGCTTCGTCTTCGATACCGGCGTGACCTTGCCGTCGATCTTGATCGCGGGCGGAAAGTCGACGGTGATGAAGAGGTCGGACCCCTTCTTGTCCACCATCAGCTTGAGCAGATCGCGCATGTACTTGATGGCTTGATCGCGTTCCATAAGGGCTCTCCCGCGTTACCGCCGCAGGCGCGGCGGCGGCGTCGTGCTGATGGATGGCCGGTGCCGGCGTCTCAGAACAAGTCCTTGTTCTGCGCCTTGAGCTTCGCTTCGACGCGCGACACGAGCCCTTTTTGTACCAGTTGCTGCAGGCACTGATCCAGCGTCTGCATGCCGAATTGCTGGCCGGTCTGAATCGCCGAGTACATTTGTGCGATCTTGTTCTCACGAATGAGGTTACGGATCGCCGGCGTGCCGATCATGATTTCGTGCGCGGCCACACGGCCGCCGCCGTTCTTCTTCAACAGGGTCTGTGAAATCACGGCGCGCAGCGACTCCGAAAGCATCGCGCGCACCATGTCCTTCTCTTCGGCCGGAAACACATCGACGATGCGGTCGATGGTCTTGGCCGCCGAACTCGTGTGCAAGGTACCGAACACGAGATGTCCGGTCTCGGCGGCGGTAAGCGCGAGGCGGATGGTCTCGAGATCGCGCATTTCACCGACGAGGATGGTGTCCGGATCCTCGCGCAGGGCCGAGCGCAGCGCCTCGTTGAAACCGAGCGTGTCGCGATGGACTTCGCGCTGGTTGATCAGGCACTTCTTGCTCTGGTGCACGAATTCGATCGGATCCTCGATGGTCAGGATATGGCCGTACTCTGTTTCGTTCTTGTGGTTGATCATCGCCGCCAGCGTCGTCGACTTGCCGGAGCCGGTCGGGCCGGTGACGAGCACCACGCCGCGCGGATAGTCCGAAATGTCCTTGAAGATCCCCGGCGCCTTCAGATCCTCGAGGGAAAGGATCGTCGAGGGAATCGTGCGGAACACGGCGCCGGCACCGCGATTCTGGTTGAACGCATTGACACGAAAACGTGCGAGCCCCGGGATTTCGAACGAGAAGTCGCACTCGAGAAATTCCTCGTAATCCTTGCGCTGCTTGTCGTTCATGATGTCGTAGACGAGATCATGAACGTCCTTGTGCTGCATCGCCGGCACGTTGATGCGACGGACGTCGCCATCGACGCGAATCATCGGCGGCAGGCCTGCGGACAGATGCAGGTCCGATGCGCCGTTTTTCACGCTGAAGGCCAGAAGCTCACCGATATCCATTCAAGACCCCTTTCAACCTGCGCGACCCGCTCGGGCGGCGCGTCCTTCGTTACAATGCCGGACCGGGCGGGAGCTAATCCGCTTTACCAACGTTATCAAGTAAGTAGCTGAGTTGCCATGTGTCTTCAGGGCGAGCCCAGAAAGTATAGCCAAGCGCAGGAGGCGGGCCAGCGATGAACGCCACCGGTCTCGCGGCCGTACTTGCACGCCTGCATGCGGCCGAGGCCGCCGCCGGCCGCAGGCGTGGCGAGGTCACCCTGCTCGCGGCGAGCAAGCAGCAATCAGCCGCCACGATCCGCGCAACGGCCGCCGACGGCCAGCGCGTCTACGGCGAGAACTACGTGCAGGAAGCGCTGCCGAAAATGGCGGCACTGGCCGACCTCGACTTGAGCTGGCACTTCATCGGCCGCCTCCAGCGCAACAAGACCCGCGACGTCGCCATGCATTTCGACTGGCTGCATACCCTCGATCGGATCGATCTCGCCCGCCGGCTGTCGGCGCAACGACCGCCCGACAGGCCGCCGCTACAGGTGTTGATCGAGGTCAACGTCAGTGACGAGGCGACGAAAGGAGGTGTCGCGTGCGCCGAGGTCGCCGCGCTCGCCGCCGAGATCCGCGGTCTGCCGGGCTTGTGTCTGCGCGGACTGATGTGCCTGCCCGCACCCGATCCGGACCCCCGACGCCAGCGCGCGGCGTTCGCGACGCTGCGCGCGACCCTCGTCGCCCTCGGCGATCCCGCCCTCGACACGCTGTCGATGGGGACGTCGGCCGATCTCGAGGCCGCCGTCGCCGAAGGTGCGACGATCGTGCGCGTCGGTACGGCGCTGTTCGGTGAACGCACGTGATGGCCGCGCGACCTGGGGTCCTTGCGGCCGGATCAGGAGTGCTACACTCCGCGACCACTTCGACTGAACCTGCACAGCGGATGAGCTCGACCATCGCCTTCATCGGCGCCGGCAACATGGGCCGCGCGATCATCGGTGGCTTGCGCGCCGGCGGACATCCCGCCGATCAATTGCGCGCGGCCGACGCCGAGCCCGCGGCCCGCGCGCGCGCCGCAGCCGATTTCGGCATCGTGACCGACGCCGACAATCGCATCGTCGCCGCCGGCGCCGACGTCCTGGTGCTCGCGGTGAAGCCGCAGCAGATCGCCGACGTCGCACGGACGCTCGCCGCCACGCTCACCGCGCGCAAGCCGCTCGTGCTTTCGATCGCGGCCGGCATCCCGACGGCGGCACTGGCGGCCTGGTTCGGCGCGGACACACCGATCGTGAGAGCGATGCCGAACACGCCGGCGCTGATCGGGCGCGGCACGTCGGCGCTCTACGCCACGGCGGCGACCGACACCGCACAGCGCGCGATGGCCGAGGCGATTCTGCTGGCGGTCGGCACCGTCCACTGGCTCGACGACGAAGCACTGATGGACGCCGTGACCGCGCTGTCCGGCAGCGGCCCGGCGTACGTCTTCAGGGTCATCGAGAGTCTGTCCGCGGCCGGTGCGCGCCTGGGGCTCGCCCCGGATCTGGCGCAGCGGCTCGCGCTCGAGACGGCGGCCGGAGCCGCCGAACTCGCCTATGGCTCGCCGCACGACCCGGCGACGCTGCGCCGGCAAGTCACATCGAAAGGCGGCACGACCGAGCGGGCGCTGGCCGCCCTGGAAGAAGGTGACATCGACGCGCTGTTCGCGCGCGCATTGACGGCGGCGCGCGACCGCTCGCGTGCCCTGTCCGAGGAGTTCGGCAAGTCATGAACAGCGGCTACGTATCGAGTGCGGGGACTTTCCTGCTCGACGTGATCTTCGGTCTCTACATCGGCGCGGTGATGCTGCGCCTGTTCCTGCAGTGGGCGCGGGCCGATTTCTACAACCCGCTGTCGCAGGCGATCGTCAAACTGACCAATCCCGTGCTGCGGCCGCTGCGCCGCTACCTGCCGGCCGTCGGCCGCATCGACACTGCGAGCGTCGTCGCGATCCTCGCGCTGCAGATGCTCGTCGTGTGGCTGAAGATCGCACTGGTCGGTGCGAGTGCCGGTGTCGGCGCAATTGCAGTGTTCGCGCTCGCCGAACTGGTGTCGAAGGCGATCTACATCTTCATGTTCGCGATCTTCGTGCAGGTGGTCGCGAG